>CALJMB010000325.1 GCA_937982515.1 uncultured Balneolaceae bacterium | reverse complement strand
CGGAAATTTCCGAAGGTTTCCGGAGGATTTCCGGACAAATTCCGGAGCTTTTCCGAAGCCTTTCCGCACCAGGCCCGGACTTGCCCCGGAGCTGCCCCGGAGAAGGACCAGAGCAGACCCGGAGAAGAACCGGAGCTTTTCCAGCCAGAGGCCTGACTTTAGCGCTAGTATACAGATGCCGGGCTGTTGGTACTTGTCAACGATCTGCGGGATGAACCCATGCTTTTATAAGGCCGCAGAGTTTTGATTTCTTTTGGAACCTGAGGTTGTCACAACAATGTTTGTGCGTTTTGCACAACACACAAATAAAATAACCCAAAATGGTGTTGTAGAAGTAACACGTTATCCCTTATATTTAGCGTCTTCCTACATTAGAAATTTTTTATACGGAAAGGAACAAATGCAGCTTCGGTTGCTGTTGCCGCAGCTTAAATAGGCCGTGTTACTGATAACACGTAGCACGGCATCAGCTCCTGAAATCACCTGCTTATTTGCCCGAGTGGCGGAATTGGTAGACGCGAGGGACTTAAAATCCCTTGGTGGCTAAACCACCGTGCCGGTTCGATTCCGGCCTCGGGTACTTTTTAATTTATTAGACGCCTCTTCTCCTGCCTGTGTATCATTTACCGGACGAAGCCTGCCCTCCGGGAAGTCCGGCTATGAAACCTTCCTGACTCATACAACGTTAGTTACAAACGATAAAAAAAGCCCGAATACCTCTTCACGCGGGTTGATTTTTCGGATCAAATCATGGCTCATCCTATTCCACCCTTAAGCGCGTCATTTTAAGCCAGATTATCATTACCTTTTAATTTCTCCCCGCGCCGCTTGCGGGTTATTTTTCAGCCATATCCGATAAAGCTCAAAAAATGTCGGGGCATCCAGCAGCTCGATGGAAGGATCTCTTCTTTTTAGTTCATCAACCACCTGCGCGTACCAGCCGGGCTTCTTCAGAATATTCCGGAACCAGTGAAAGGGAACAGGGCGTGCATTTATCCGTTCTATAATGCGCTGTGCCGCTTCGGCCGGATTGTTCTCATTTACATCGTGATCGGCCTGCATAACGGGCATATTTCCATGAAGCATAGTCAATGGCACTTTTTGCGGCACTATACCATTGGGGCTAAAAGAAGCATAACAATCCAGCCCTGCTTCATTCAGCGCGGGAGCAAAACCATCTATGACAAAACCCGTTATGCTTAAATCCCATCGCTCATAATAGGGTTTGTTGTGATTTGCCCAGGCTTGCAATCCATCAGGGAGTCCGGAAAGCGGCCTTGGTTCTTGCAACATTCCCGGCATCAAATAACCTGCTCCGTTATCAGCAGCGGCAAAATAATCATTTTCTGTCGCTGTTTCCCTTCGGTAATCCAGCGCCATCGGCACCCGCTCCTCCAGAACGGGACTGATACTCCACATAAGCGGTACCTTCCCCCGGTCAGGACTATCCCAAATAACAGGGGTTGTTTGTGAAACCCAGGAAGAAGCGTCATAATCTCCTACATAAAAAACAATAAAGTTTCTGTCTTTGAAATTTACTCTTCCATCTTCAGTTAAATATCCCCGCCGGCGCAAATCTTCATGGCTAACCCAAGACTGCTTATATTTTTCTTTAAGTGGAAAATGCTGCCAAAAAGAAGCGTTAGCTAATGCACCATACCCTATAGCATCGGCATCTTTAAATGCATTATAAGCACTGATTATTTTTGAATATTCCCATTCCGTAGGTACATCTTCATGGGAACCTCCGGCATGCCGGGTGTACTTGAATGCCCAGGGCGGGAAGCCTCCGATATAGCACATTTCTTCGCCCCCATGTTGTTCATAGGCCGTAAGCAGCACTTCTTTTAAGGTATTCAGATCGGTGCCTGTTTTCTGGGCAGTATCGTCTGTGGCCGGCTCGTCTCCCCAGGGACTTAAATCAAAGAAAAAGGCTTGTTTACTCACAAAAAAATCGTGGTTTGTAAGCGTATGATGATTCAGGGGAGCAGCTGCGGGATTTTTCATCCATTGCTGATCTATATAATAAGCCCCGTATCTGGAATTACTTTTTCCGGTTTTCATATAGTGTTCCAAAAACCATAGATAAGCATCGTTTTTGGCGGATTGGCTGGAAGGACGAGAAGTACCGGGAATTTTGCCTTTGCCGGTGAAAAGGGAGGACCCGTCTTTATGTAAAAGCCATACTTTCACCGGAAGTTTCGGGCCGTTCAGAATCAACCTGGAATAAAGGCTATTCTCATCCGTACTGTACCGGATGGCAATCAAGTCTTCTGCTCCCGCCACAGCTGAAGCCACATTGCTGGTTGCTGCTACCTTCGGATCATATACAACGGCTCCCTTGATATCTGATCGATAAGCATGGACAAGTTCAACTACATCGGAATAGGTTTCGGTATCTCTGCCACTTAACCATTTACCCGGTTCCCGGTATTTTTCCCACCAGTAGGTGTCGATATTTATGCCTTCATTCTCTACAAAGAAAATGTACAGTTTTGGTGAATCACGGTTTACCACTCCCTGCAAGGTAGCTACAGCATGAGCATGATCCCAGGCTTGACGAACATCAGCAGGCTCATCAGGATTTATCTCCAGTGTGTAGCCCAAGTCGAATAAACCGATGGGCAATTCATTTTCTTGCGCTAAAGATTCCGATCCCGGGTATACCTGCAACAGGGTAAAAAGGAAAAGTAATCCAAACGTGTTGCCCGAAGATGACAGTTTAGAACCTCTTGCCAAAATATCTGAAATAACCATCACGCTTGCCGCCGTAAACTTCTTTAAAACACCGCATTTTGTCATTGTTGATCTGCCCGAATCGCCTTTTATTTGCCTTGTTATATTTGGGGTCTGTTCATTAAGCGGGTGTGGCTTTATGAGGTGGTTGCTCAACTGAGTATATTAATTGAGCATATGAGATGATCAGATGCCGGTTTTCTTATGTTCCGCACCGTATTCCTGCATGTATCGTACCCTGTTACCCGCCGCACAATTAAAGATAGAAGAATTCAACAATCCGTTCCACCCAAGCTTTGCTCGCAGAAAGCATAGCTGAATACTCTCAGCCATGCCTCATAGGGAACTCAAACTTTTCTTAACATATGTGCTCTTTGTGTGTTATTTACCATTCAGTACAGTAGTTATCTTCGTTACCCATTATTACTAATCGAAGGGCAAACCGATAAATGTTATCTCTCCATACCGGCCAGGCATCTCCGCCGGGGCGCTCGTAAAGTTCATAGTCACTATTTAACTCATAAAACCTGGAGAGCGTCCTCTGGCTATTCAGAATCAGATTGGCTTTCCCTTGCCGAACCTAATCGCGTTCATCTTCGCCCCCTCCATGCAACAGGTACCACACGAGGTGCTTTTTATCAGTATGTGCATCGTACCCGGGAGGAGTATAGATAAAGAATCGTCTCCAGCTGTTTGTGACGTCAGAATAATAGCGTTCCATTCGTACGTCTCCGTGCGGCACATCTTTATTTGTTGAATATGGATCTGTCCACCGGCCTGAACAGCAATTGTGAAAACATGTAGAGATCGTTTTTCCACACCTCAAAATCGTGCCCGCCCGGTTCCACGTAAAATATGTGCGGTACACCGTGCTCTTCCAGGTACTCATGTGTACGTTTACTAATATGGATCAGGTTGTCTTCATCTCCACAGGAGATCCAGAGCAGTTTTAGCTTGTCCTTCGCTTGTTTAGGATCAGGCAGCAACTGTTTGGGCTCTTTAGTATTTGGTGCAGAAGAGAAGCCTCCTACCCAGGCAAACGTGTCGAGGTTTCCCAGCCCGAAATTCAGGGATTGTCCGCCGCCCATCGATAGCCCGGCAAGTGCCCGGTGTTCACGATCTTTATAAATCGGGTATTTTTTCTCAATAAATGGAATCAGGTCGTTAAGTAAATCCCTCTCAAAGTTTGCAAAAGCCTGTATTTTATCAGAAGCAAAAATGTTGCCGGTGGCACGATCATCCTTCATGGCCCGGCCGTTGGGCATAACCACGATCATTGGTTCCAGCTTACCTTCTGCATACAGATTATCGAGTATAATATGAGGCTGACCGTTATCAAGCCATTCCGTTTCATCTCCGCCTATACCATGCAGCAGGTACAGCACCGGGTATTGTTCGTTATCGGAATAGCCGGGAGGAGTGTATATGATGGCAGCCCGCTCGACACCTACCGTCTCCGAGAAATAGATTACCGTGTCAACCGTTCCCGGTTCAATGTTCTGATGCCTGGAATCAAATCCCCCGGGAGCATATGTGGCAATTTCCTGGGCATATCCCAACAGGCCATTAACCATCAAGACGGGGAGTAATAGGAATATTTTTTTAATCATAGATTTTATTTTTATTAATTTAACTGCTTATGTATTGCCCGAAACAAAATTAAAAAGCGTTCGCCTTTTTAAAGCGTAAGGGACCACTTTTACTTAAAGCTAATCCGACAACTTCCGCCATCTTTTGATAGCATCTTACGCAGGCCGTTGGGTTGCCGCAAGGTATCCCAGGTGCTTATCCATTCCTGTCAGCTCCGGGATGCCTCCAAATCTAATCCCCGCATGCGGTCATTAAAAAAGAAGAACCACTATATGAAGATGTACAGTGAATTAGCAATAACAGCTGAAAAACTATACCTATAGTTTAATGTTGATTGAAGCCTTCAAAAAAATTTAGTAGATATACCTCGGAGATTAATGGCTATAAGTTGATGTGGCTGTAAGTGCGGGTGTTTCCCAGGTGATCCAATCGGATAAGTTGAAATCGTACGGACTTCTTGTGATATCGGTGTTTGCATTCTCGTTTCCAAGCAAAAACTTCTCCACGAAACCCGCAACCTCGGGCACCTGGCTTTCGGGCAGCCGGCAGTGCTCGTGTCCACCGACCTTGGAAAAGCCAAACCGGCCGGGTACATCCAGCGCTTTCCACACCTCCCGGGCGGCCATGCAGGCTATATAGCCAGATTCTTCAGCCAGCCATTCATAATCGGGATTGCCCAGGATGAGAAGAGCCCTTGGAGCCACCATGGCCATCAGCTCATGATGGTCGTACGGAAGTTTGGTAACAGCTTCATTAAATTGATTGAAATTCTCACGATACCAGGGTGCGCCCTGGGCATTGCTCAGGGTTTCTCTCTTGCCCTCCAGCGCTTCCGTCACCCGCCAGGCTGCATCGCCACCCCCTCCCGGCTCCTGGGCTATAGTGAGGGCTATACGCTCATCAAATGCCCCTGAGAAAAGAGCAATTTTACCTGCAAAAGAACATCCCGTAACGGCAAGCCTGGAGACATCGATGTTATGGCCGGAAGTCTGCTCCAGCCCATCAATAATACGGCTTACACCCCAGGCCCAGGCTGCAAAGAATCCTGCTTCAGAATTTGGATAGAGTTCGTAAAATCCCCCATCTCCCCGGTGAATATTTCCGAATCCTGCCGGTGCCAGCTGAGCAAAATCGTATTGAATGGCAGCAATCCTTCGGCTGATGAAAATATCAGAAGGAAGACTGCCGGTACCTGTAAAACCAATACCTATTACGGCCGGGAAAGGACCTTCTCCTTCAGGAAGGGTTACACGGGCTGTCAGTGAAAGCGTATCCCCATTCACCCCGACGGCCACCGAGAGTGTACTGCCGGAAAAGCTTGCATCCAGTATATTTGGGGCTGCCGGCTTATTGCCAAGTTCATAGTGTTGTATTTCAACTCCGATTTCCGCCCGCCGGCATCGCCAGTCATCATAGCTGTTGATACGTCCGCGGCTGGAGTCAGACCACGCAAATGGGTCGGGTAGCGCCTTGATAGCCGGAAGTTCACTGAATGAAGGCAAAGGAGGCGCCGGACAATCTGCACCTCTGTTCTCAACGTCGTAGGAAAAAGGAATTCCCTGAGCAAAGCAATTAATACAAATTGATAAAAAAACAACCGTTACGAACCATTTCATGAGAGGGATCTGATTATTTTAGTTTGAATGAGTGCAGCCTTCAATCCAGGCCGGTTCTTCGCCGACATTCACGCCGCAATAGATGAACACCCCGAAGACGCACGTTACGTTAATTGTCCACACGCCCTAATAGCTTGATTCATAAACTTTAATGATCTTGTTTTGATTTCATCCTCTGCTTACCAGTGTATAGGTTTTTCCCTCCTCTGTTCCAAAATCATACTCGTGTACACTGCTAACGTTCGGAGAACTCAACTCTGCTTCGGGCGATATCATTGGCTCAGGCGTTTCCGCAAGCTTATAAAAAACATTGGGATTCGCGCCGCCCGCTTTTTTGAGTGTTAGTCCGCTGATACCCACCAGCTCATTTGCAACACGTATGCGAGCATTGCCGCCCAGTGTGGATTTGATCCGGAGTTCAGCGACTTCCCCATTCTCCCACTTCAGGGATTCAATAATAAATCCTCCGCGGGCCCGCAGGCCGTTGATGCTGCCGCTGCCCCATTCATCCGGCAGAGCAGGCAGCAGGTGTATGGCCCCGTCGTGGCTCTGCATCAGCATCTCGGCGATGCCGGCGGTGCATCCGAAATTGCCATCAATCTGAAACGGCGGATGCGCATCAAACAAGTTGGGATAGGTTCCCCCGCCTCCCTGGTTTCGCTCCGATCCGACCGGTGCCAGTTGGTCCTCAATCAGCTTTAACGCGTGATTGCCATCCAGCAGCCGCGCCCAAAGGTTTACTTTCCATCCCATCGACCAGCCCGTCGAGATATCTCCGCGGTGTTCAAGGGAAGTGCGGGCGGCATCAAACAGCTGGGGCGTTCGGTATGGCGAAATCTGTGCGGCTGGATGCAGTCCGAACAGGTGGGAGACGTGCCGGTGCTTGTCCTCCGGGCTGTCCAGGTCTTCCATCCATTCCTGAAGCTGTCCATACCGGCCGATCTGCATCGGGGGAAGCTGGGCTCTTTTTCTCTTCAGCGTGCTTGCGAATTCACCATCCACTCCCAACACTTCGGCTGCCTGTATCGTATTGGTAAAAAGCCCAAACACCAACTGGTTATCCATTGTGGCCCCCGCCGCTATAGAAACATCCGTGCGGCTTTGCGGGGCATTCTCCGGAGAATTGCTGGGAACTACCACCAGCCAGCCATGCTCTGGCTCTTCTGCCAGGAAATCTACAAAAAACTCAGATGCTCCCTTCAATACAGGATACACCTCTTGCAGATACTCTTTGTCTCCTGTATAAAGATATTTCTCCCACAACTGGTGTGTCAGCCAGGCCCCGCCCATCGGCCACATACCCCAGAACACACCATCGACGGGGCCGGTAATCCGCCAGATGTCGGTATTATGGTGGGCGACCCAGCCACCGGCGCCATACATCACGCGGGCCGTCTCACGGCCGGTTTCCGAAAGTTCTTTCACCATCTGAATCAGCGGTTCATGCATCTCTGGCAGATTGGTCAGTTGCGCCGGCCAGTAGTTCATTTCCGCATTGATGTTAAGCGTATACTTACTGTCCCAGGGCGGGCTCATCTGCTGATTCCAGATCCCCTGAAGGTTGGCCGGCTGCGTACCCGGACGGGAACTGGAAATGAGCAGATAGCGCCCGAACTGGAAATACAACTCTACCAGTTGCGGATCGGTACCGCGGGTAAAATCAGCGATACGCTCATCAGTAGGCTTCTGGGCTGCAACGGTGCTTCCCAGATCCAGGCTAACCCGGTTAAAGTACGTTTGATAGTCAGCTATATGGGCTCTGAGCAGCTCTTCGTACGTCTTATCCTCCGCTGCGGACAAATGCTTCCTTACCAAAGCTTCCTTATCTCCACTCAGATCATCGTACTTCTTGAAGTTACTGGCGATGGAAATACGGATTGTAACTTCATCGGCATTTCTTACCTGAAGAGTTGAGTCGGTGGTCGATACCATTCCCCCTTCGACTTCAAAATCAGTGATTGACTGAAAGCGAACTCGCCCGGGGACGCCTTCGTGATCACCCGTCCTGCCTGTTAAGATAAGCGCGCGCTTTTGGGTGATGACGGTTGATTGCTGCGGGCTCTGCATCGAGGCTGCAAACGTAATTGAACCGGGCCGGCTAGCGGTAAGCCGAAGGACAATGACCTGATCAGGCGCTGAGACAAATACTTTACGGATATAGTCTACATCGTTAACGGTATATTGGGTAGTTGCAACAGCTGTTTCCAGATTCAGGTCGCGGTAATAATCCCGGTAGCCCTCATGTCCCGGAAAAGAGAGCACCAGATCGCCCACCGGCTGATACGGCATCCCGTGGGGTCCGCTGAAGAATGTTTTGCCAGCCAGGTCTTGGGCCTCGGCATGCTTTCCCTCAAAAATAAGCTCCCGGACTTTCGGCAAAGCCCGGCGTGCGGCAGGACTGTCGTTGCGGTAGGGGCTGCCCGCCCAGACGGTGTTTTCATTTAATTGAATCCGTTCCCGGCCGGGATTGCCATAGACCATAGCCCCGAGCCGGCCATTCCCCACCGGTAAGGCACGTACCCACTCACCGCCGGCCGGTTCATCATACCACAAAGATAATTTACTATTGCTTTGGCATCTGGCCGCTTCACCCATGAGGAGCAAGGCCGCCAGGCCATACAAAAAAACATGAATGGATTTCATCAAAACGGATGACATTCGTTTTTCTGATTTATTTGTATACTGTTTCTTCTGTTTCAACATCCCGTTCTTTTTGAGTGGCTGTATGTTCATTCTGCTACAATTATTTAAGGTGTCAGGTAACCTCTACCATTGCTTTTATGACCGTCGATTCTGGCTTTAACCAGCTGTCAAACGTCTTTATCAGATTATCAAAACTACAGCGGTGGGTGATCCAGGGATCTGTATTAATGCGGCCCTCTTCCACCAGACGAATAATTTGCTCAAAGTCAGCAGACAGGGCATTTCGGCTGGCCATCAGGGTTAATTCTTTTTTGTGAAAATGGGGATCATGAAATGTAATATTCCCCTGGATCAGGCCGATATACACCAACGTTCCGCCATGTGCAACAAAATCAAAGGAGCTTTCCATAGATTGCTTATTACCGGTGGCATTAAGTACCACTGAGGGCAAGTGACCACCAAACAGATCCCGAAGCTGTTCTGTGGCATTCTCCTGAAGCGGATTTATACCTCCCGACAAGTTGAAAGATTGGCAGCAGAATGCCATCCGCTCTTCATCGATCTCCATGATGGCCACCTCCGCGCCGGCATCCAGTGCGAATTGCAGCGCTCCCAGTCCGATTGGTCCGGCTCCGACAACCAGCACGCGGTCTTGAGACGTGATATTTGCCCGGTTCACCGCATGGCAGCCGATGCTCAGCGGCTCTACCAGTGCCAGTTGGCCGTAGGACATTGTACGTGATGGATGCAGGAACTTCGCCGGAAACTTGAAATACTCCCGCATGCCTCCATCCTCATGAACCCCAAGCACTGACATATGCTCGGCGCAATTAGGTTTGCCTATCAGCACAGCCTGGTCGGTGGGATTATATCGGTAGGGCTCAACGGAGCAGCGATCGCCAACGGACACATTTTCTACCTGATCTCCAACCTCTGCAACTTCCACGCCGAGCTCATGCCCCAGGATACGGGGATAACTAAAAAAGGGCTGCTTCCCGGTATAGGCGTGCAGGTCTGTGCCACAAATTCCTACTCTGTGGACTCTCAATAACGCTTCGTCAGGTTGTAACCCCGTTTCTAATTCTGTTTTTGTTTGTATAAAAGCACCGGGCTCTTTTAAAATGATGGATGATATTCTCAT
>CALJMB010000324.1 GCA_937982515.1 uncultured Balneolaceae bacterium | reverse complement strand
TGTACGATCGGTACACACACCTTGTACGGTCGGTACAAGGTGTGTGTACTCTCACCCATGCATGCATTCCATATTCCAGACTGTGCCCGCCGAACCCACCCCTTGTTCCCCTTCCCGACAGGCCTGTCGGGAGAGACGCCTTGCGCAGAATTCAGCTTGTTTCTGTTCACTGCTCACCGCTTACTGATCACTGCCCACCCCTTTCTGTCCCCAATTTTTTCCCGTAAATATTAATTGCAGTATCACCAAGAGTGCTTTATTATATGTAGACTTTAAAAGAATTCGATAAAAAGAACGATATCACAAACGAGAACCGTTTATTCAGTTCGTTTTCAAAACGGAAAAATACAATCAAAGCATCTGGTCATACGTAGTTATACATGATTAAAACCGGTACAAAAATACCCACGGATTTTACACTGGATATCGTCAGAGACGGTGAAAAACAGACGGTAGTGTTTTCAGAATTACTGGATCGCCCGGCCATCATTTCTGTCTATATGAGAAACAACACTTCAGGGTGCGATAAACAAAATGAAAGCCTGGCTAAAGAGGCAGATTGGTTCGATAAAAAAGGATATAACCTGATCGCTATTAGTAAAGATACCTGCGGTTCACATAAAAGATACGCCCAAAAGATGGGTATCAACTATGTACTCGCATCCGATCCCGAATATATATTTGCTAAAGCAACGGATTCGATTGTTCAAAAGAGTATGTTCGGCAACACTTATAAAGCGCCATCGCGTTCGGCGTATCTCATCGATACAGACGGCACAGTGCTGGCCATTATTGAGAAAGTGAATACGAAAAATCACGCTGACGAACTAAAGAAATTGATTGAGAACCTGTAGAATAGAAGATTTATGAAGTCGCTTGTAATTGTAGAGTCACCCACGAAAACCAAAACGCTGAAAAAATTCCTGCCCAAAGATTATATCATAGATTCCTCTATGGGGCACATCCGGGACTTGCCGGCTTCAGCAAAAGAAATACCCGCCAAATACAAGAAAGAGAAATGGTCTAGCCTTGGCGTGGATGTGGATCAGGATTTCCAGCCTCTGTATGTGATTCCCTCTGACAAAAAGAAGGTTGTCACCAGGCTTAAAAAGCTGTTAAAAGAGTCGGATGAATTAATTCTGGCAACAGATGAAGACCGGGAGGGCGAGGCTATCTCCTGGCATCTCACGGAAGTGCTGAAACCGGATGTACCGGTAAAACGCATGGTGTTCAGAGAAATCACAAAAGAAGCGATACAGGAAGCGCTGAAAAAGTTCCGGGACATCGACATGAATCTGGTCAATGCCCAGGAAACACGCCGCATTATAGACCGGCTGGCGGGCTATACGATCTCGCCTCTACTTTGGAAAAAAATCTCTCCCGGCTTATCAGCCGGGCGAGTACAGTCGGTTGCTGTTCGGTTTCTTGTAGATCGTGAACGGGAGAGAATGAAATTCCGCTCCGCCCGCTACTGGGACCTGAAAGCCAGGCTCCACAAGCTGGAGGATGACCACCTTTTTGAGGCCGACCTGACTCACCTGGACGGTAAGCGCCTGGCTTCGGGTAAAGACTTTAATGAGCATACCGGCAAGCTCAAAAAGCCCAATTCCGTAGTCTTGCTGGATGATAAAAAAGCTTCGCAACTCCGCGACGATCTGGACCGGGCTGAATGGAAAGTTGCCAACATTGAAAAGAAGAAACAGCAACGAAGTCCGGCGGCACCATTTATCACGTCTACCCTGCAGCAGGAAGCTAACCGCAAGTTAGGCTTCTCGGCCAGGCACACAATGAGCATAGCCCAAAAGCTGTACGAGAATGGTTATATCACTTACATGCGTACCGATTCTACCCGTCTCTCGGGCCAGGCCATCAACGCAGCCCGCACGGCAGTAGCAGAGGAATACGGTGAAGACTATCTCTTCGAACGCGTTCGTAATTACTCTTCAAGTAAATCTAAAGGTGCACAGGAAGCGCATGAGGCTATACGTCCCGCAGGCAGCAGCTTCCGCAAACCTGAATCAACCGGGCTGGGTGGTGCGGAGTTTAAACTTTACGACCTGATCTGGAAACGTACCATCGCCACTCAGATGGCCGAAGCGGAACTCGAATTTACAAACGTCGCGATCGAAGCTAAAGCCGGTAACACCGTTGCCGAGTTTAGAACAAGCGGTAAAAAGATACTCTTCCCCGGCTTCTTCAGAGCCTATGTTGAGGGCAGTGACGACCCGGACGCGGCACTGGAGAATCAGGAGAAATTTCTCCCGGAACTGAACGAAGGGGAAAAAGTAATTGAGAAGGGTATCGAACCTATTTCTCACGAGACCAAACCGCCGGCGCGCTATACGGAAGCAACATTGGTGAAAGAACTGGAAAAGCGCGGAATAGGCCGGCCAAGCACCTATGCCTCTATTATCAGCACGATACAAGATCGTGGTTATGTGGAGGCCGAAGGCAAGACGCTGGTACCGACCTTTACGGCTTTTGCCGTGACGGAACTGCTGGAGAAACATTTTCCCGACCTGGTAGACAGCGAATTTACTTCAGAAATGGAAAACAAGCTGGATGAAATTGCACAAGGTGAATCGGATACCATACAATACCTAAATTCCTATTATAAAGGGGAGCAGGGACTGAAGAATAAGGTAGAGCAGCGAGAGGATAAAATCGACCCCAGGGAAGCGAGGCATCTGGAACTACCTCTGCAGGATTTAAATGGCATACAGGTATTCGTTGGCCGTTTTGGCCCTTATATTAAAGCCCGGAATAACGGAGATGAACTGACAACCTCGATTCCGGTATCCTGGAAACCCAGCGACCTTACGGTTGATAAGTTGAAGGAACTACTTAAAGCTGAAGCAGAAGGCCCGAAATCTATTGGCAGACATCCCGAAACGGGAGAGCCCGTATTCGTGCTTAACGGTCGTTACGGGCCTTATGTTCAGGTGGGCGAGGTAACGGAAGAGAATAAAAAACCCCCTCGTGCTTCCCTTTTGAAAGGGATGAAACCTGAAGATGTGGATCTGGAACTGGCACTAAAGCTGCTGGAACTCCCCCGTACCGTAGGCAAACATCCTGAAACCGGCAAAGAGATTAAAGCCGGAGTAGGGCGCTATGGTCCTTTCGTTGTTCACGATGGCACATTCGCTTCACTCAAACGCAGCGATAACGTACTGGAAGTAGATCTGGATCGCGCCCTGGAACTACTGGCTCAGAAGAAAAAACCTAAAAAAAGTTCTGTGATAAAAGAGTTGGGAGACCATCCCGACAATGGTAAATCCATCCGCGTGATGGATGGACGTTATGGGCCTTATATCAAATATGGCAGAAAGAACATCAGCCTGCCAGACGATATAGCACCCGAAGAACTTTCTATAGATCAGGCTGTAGAACTGATTAAAAAGAAAGGCAAATAAGCCCTTAGATAAACCGGATTTCGCAGATTTGTAATGGTGTTTAGATTAGATTTCTGAGGGGGCCGGATGGAAGAGCCTTCCATCCATTTCCTGTTGACATCAATAATTAGTAAAATAAGATCTGTCAGCTTAATCTGTGGTCACCATTTTAGACATGACAATCAACCCGTAGTTTTCTAACTTCAAGGTCATGGAAATTAAACCGACTCCATACTTTAGCTATCCGCCCAATCTGCACGAGCTGGATCTGGCCACCCTCGTTTCCATGTACCGTGACCGGGGCATGCCCAAGAAAGCCCGTCCCGGAGACTATTTTGCCTGTTCCGTAACACAGAAACTGATCAAAGAGGGCAAATGGTGGTTTGGCCAATACTATAGCCAGCAGGCGTGGGACGAACTACTTACAAAAGGTTGCGAAGGATATCCCCTGACCGAAGTAGAGATGAATGTATTGGGCATGGTTATGTCGGCCGGTAGTGAACTTCCCGGCCGTGATCATGTAGAGCAGCACTGTGGAGCAATACCCAAACTGGCTTACATGATTGTAAACGACCTGAAAGAATTTGGCTTTCTCACACTGGATGAGCACAACCGGCTGATGATTACTCCGCGTGGGGAAAAAGCCCTGCAGGGAGTGGCCCGGCGAATCTACGGAAAAAAATTCAGCCCTGACATGTTATATGCCAATCAACGCAATATAAGCCAGCCTGCCATAGAACGAGCACAGAGAAAAGACAGCGAGCAGGCGAGCCTCTTTTAAATTTCGGATTGGATTAATCCACTCTCCGGGCCCGTACACCGTAATCCACATTGTCTTTCGTCCATTCCACCCAGCGCGTTTGCTCACTGAGGTCCCGGCCGGCCAAAAAGATAGTGGAATCGTTCCAGGTGGTCATCACCTGCGCGTCCTGAGTCCATACTTTAACCCGGCGGCGTGGAATCTTCGTCTGCCAGTTTCTTCCGGTTACCGGATCGGTATAGAGCAGACGCAGCGTAACATTTCGGGACAACCGTTCTAACGGCTGGAGGGTCACACTGCGATAGTCTGTTTCTCCATTCTTTTTAACATCGGGAGAATCCGGAATACCATCACTGATCATAACTACCGAAACGGGCCTGAGCACAAGATTCTTGTTTCGGAGCATGATTCCTATTTGTTCAAAAAAGGCATTGAAATCGGTGAATGCATTTTGTTTATTTTTTGGAAAAATCTCATGTAGCTTATTTTCTATTTCTCCCACCGTCTTGTTTTCGAATACATGAATAGGAAAGAATGTTTTAGGCTCGTCCGGAGCAGATCCTCCGATTGAACTGACAAACAGTACATTTGGCTTCTCAAGATCTCCTATGCCTTGCAGGTGTGCATATATGTAGTGTGCCAAAAAACTCATCGACTCATCAAAGTATCCGCTGTTGATGAAGGAACCGCTGATATCTACCCCGATAAAGAGAGATAGGCGCGGCTTTGGCTGGTCATCGAAATCACAACCTCCGGTAAAAAGGTACACACACACCGATAATAAAAGCAGTTTCTTTTGACTAAAATTCATCATGGATAAACAGGGTTAAGTTACCGTTTGCCGAAACAGCCACCGGCCTGGTTTAGTATAAAAGGATCAAAAGGCATCAGATCCTATTTAGTTGAAGATGCAGCTGTCTTTACCTCCTCACTTCTCTTTGAAAGTGTTTCAATCAACACTTTCGACTGCTTGATATCATCGATATCATTGAAAGGCAGATCAAACAAATGGGAACCGCTTACCAAAAGGGTAAGGAAGTTGATAGCCCCTGCAACAACCTGCAGCGGTGGCAACATAAAAGCAGAAAGCAAATCTTCACCTTTTTGCTGAACCCACTCAACATCCTTCTTAATAACATCCATAAAACCATGTGAATAATCCCGCGTCAAAACAGAACCGGTTTCATCTTTCGTCTTCTGTTTAACGTCCAGCCCTTTACCCTGAATTACGGCCATAATGGTAGGAGTGCCGTGGGAGGCAAAGAGGAACCAGGAAAGGCTTCGGATGCCAAACCACATAAAAGTTGAAATACCAAGAATTCCCGTCATGCCCATCTGAAAGTCCTCGGCATAAAGAGCAAACCATGGAACCAGTGCATCCACAAATTCACGATACAGGAAAATAACCTCCACAAATAAAACTATGATCTCTATAACACCTATCCCAACAATTTGCGAGATGTTCTTCTCCTTAACTGCACCAACAAAAGTAGATAAAACAGCATAGCTCCCCAGTACAATAAAGAACAGGAACAGCGCCAGAGGAATGCGTATCATGGCCAGGGGAAGCTGTTCACCTGTAATGTTAGACATCGTGTCCATCACCAGTGGAGTGGTGACATAAGTAAAAATAGTAGTTTCTACTAAAACCCAGAAGAGCGTCAGGAATACGGCAATCCAGGGAACCTGGGAACCTATCACCCGGCGCGAGGCCTGCCCGAGTATCCGAAAAGGCATCAGAATAATCATTTGGATAGCAGACCAGATCCCGAGCACGATAACCTTTAGCAGCTCCAGCAGGGCAATGACAAAGTAGAAGACAAACCGGAAAATACCGCCCCAGAACGAGACGATTGCTTTGCCGAGGTCCCACCAGGTAATAAATACCGAGATGACAAATTCTTTCCTGTTCTGGCGGAAAATGACCGTCAGCAAAGCAGGAACCGTTACCCAGCATCCCACAATAAAAGCGAATGCAGGCAACAATAAAAATATGCGCTTACCTGCCATAAAAAACAGCGGATCCTCCGCCGCCCAAACAAACTCGACAAACGCATCCTGGAAGAGTAATGGAAAGAGTAAAATATATAGAAGTGCGTTCGTAATGTTACCCGAATCGTTTAGCATAAATTTCCCGTTTTATTGGATGTTTAATATCCCGTCTTATTTAACTGCAGAAGCCCGTAGATCTCTTCTGACTTTATACAAGAGCATAAGAATGACTAAATGTTACAAAAAAAGCAAAGAAAGGAAAAATTTTACAATAGATACACCTGTGTAATCCGTCCGAATGAGTTAAAACATATATGATATCCGTACAGATTTACCATCTCATTTCCCTGACTTATGGGCAGTACATCCTGATAATCATCACCCTTCTCAAATTTTTTCTCTTTTTTTGTAAGGAATGCTTCCCTAGGTCGTCTTACCTAAAATACAATATTAAATAAGGAGCCTTTTATGACAAATAAAGAAACATTTGATGCGGGTGATTTTTTTAAACGTACCGTAAAAGAAATGCGACCAGATGAGCAGCCCCGCGAGAAACTGATGAATTATGGAGCCGAAAGCTTATCAGATGCCGAGCTGCTGGCCATTCTCCTCAGAACCGGCAGCCAATCAATGAACGTTATTCAGACGGCCCAGGCCCTGCTGGACCATTTTGGCGGATTGCGCCACCTGGCCCGTAAAAATTGGCAGGAGATGAAAGTCATTCCCGGTATAGCCAAAGTAAAAGCCCTCACACTGGAAGCCGTTTTCGAACTCTCCCGGCGCATTCAGGTCGCCAGCCTGGGAGAACAGATACAAATTACCTCTCCTTCCGATGCCGCGGCCTATTTCGGCCCGAAGCTGCGCGATCTGACCAAAGAAACATTTCTCGTCGTCTTTCTGAATAATGCCAAAATCGTGATGGGGTATAAGAAAATAAGTACGGGTGGAGCCACTGCCACGGTTGTTGATCCGGCCGAGGTGATGCGCCAGGCTATGATGAACGAAGCCAGTAGCATACTGCTTGTTCACAACCACCCCAGCGGAAATAACTTAGAATCTAAAGCCGATAGACAACTTACCCACCGCATCGCTGAAGCCGGCAAACTGCTGGGCATTCCCGTCGACGACCACATCATTATTGCAGGAGATGAATATACCAGCTTCCGCTCAAAAGGATTGTTATGAACCGGTGGAACACGAATGAGGCGGATAAAGCAGATAAACGCAGAAAAGAATGAATTAAAACTATAAAATATTCAGAGTTAACTTCACAAATAATAAAAGCGTTTTACGAAGTATATAACCGCCTGGGTTATGGTTTCTTAGAAAAAGTTTGTGAAAACGCTCTTAAAGCAGAACTTGCCAAACTGGGGCTGGACTGCGAAAATCAATTTCCCATAGACGTTTATTACAAGGATACCCTGGTTGGATCGTATTATGCAGATTTACTTGTTTCCAATTTGATAATTATAGAATTAAAGGCCGCAGAACTGATCTGTAAAGAGCACGAACTTCAATTAATCAATTATCTTAAAGCTACCAAATTTGAGGTTGGGCTATTATTCAACTTTGGCAAGAAACCCGAGTTCAAACGGAAAATATATTCTAATGACAGAAAACAAAATAACCATCGGTGAATATCAGCTTAATCTGCGTTATCCGTGTTCTAATCTGCTCGATATTCGATATTCAAATGTCTTATATTTGGGGCGTTAATTACAATGGAAATAAACATGTTTGATGAAGGATTACCTCCGCTCCATACTAAAAGACGCCCTCCGGCAGTTTGACCTGCCTGAAGAGAATATACCCGAAATACAGATAGAAAAACCGAACCAGCCGGAACACGGCGACGCCGCCACTAACCTGGCTCTGATGCTGGCCCGCCCGCTAAAAAACAATCCCCGTAACATAGCCGGACAGATAGTCGATGCGCTGAAATATGATACCGGCCGTGTTAAGGCCGTTGAAATAGCCGGGCCCGGGTTTATCAACTTCCGTTACGCCCAGCATTATTTGTACGATGAGCTGGAGACCGTCCTTCGGGAAGGCGCATCCTTTGGCCACTCAGATGTGTATAGCGGACAAAAAGTACTGATAGAATTTGTCAGTGCAAATCCCACAGGCCCGCTGACGGTAGGACACGGCCGGAATGCCGTACTGGGAGATACCGTAGCCCGACTGCTCGAGTGGACTGGTGCAGAGGTAGACCGTGAATACTACTTTAACAACGCTGGCCGCCAGATGCGTGTACTGGGGCAAAGCGTCAGGGCCCGCTACCTGCAGGAACTCGGCCGGGATGCTGCATTCCCCGAAGACGGTTACCAGGGAGAATACATTCGAGACATTGCCGAGGCGCTGGTCGCGGAACAAGGGGATGCGCTGGCTGAATCCGAAGATATCACTCCGTTCAAAGAAAAGGCCGAAGCGCACATATTTGAAGATATCCGCCAGACCCTGAACCGTATGGATATCACCATGGATTCCTTCTTCAACGAACATGACCTCTATGAAGATGGCTCTATCGAACAAACCATAGAAATCTTCCGCCAGAAAGGACTGGCCTATGAACAGGATGGCGCCATATGGTTCAAAACCACCCGGTTCGGCAAAGACAAAGATACGGTACTCGTTAAAAGTTCCGGTGAGCCCACCTACCGGCTACCGGACATTGCCTACCATGCCAACAAACTGGATCGAAATTACGATTTGTGCATCGACGTTTTCGGAGCCGATCATATCGACACCTACCCCGATGTCCTCTCCGGCATTGAAGCGCTGGGTTATGACAAAACCAAGGTGGATGTCATCGTCTACCAATTCGTAACCATCGTAAAAGAAGGCAAGCCCTATAAAATGAGTACACGAAAGGCCAATTTCGTTACACTGGATGAACTCATGGACGAGGTAGGGGCGGATGTAACGCGCTTCTTCTTTCTGATGCGATCTCCCAATACCCACCTGGAGTTCGACATCGCCGAAGCCAGGCAAGCGGGGGAAAAGAATCCTGTGTTTTATCTGCAGTATGCACATGCACGCATCAAGAGCATATTGCGCAAGGCAGAAGATGAATACACCCTCAGTGGAACTCCCGATCTTACTCTGTTAGCCCATCCGAGCGAGACACAGCTTATCAAGACCATAATCCGGTTCCAGGAGGTCATTCAAAGCGCTGCCGAAAGCCGCGAGCCCCACCGCCTGATCAACTACCTCAACGATCTGGCATCCCACTTCACCTCCTTCTATCACGACTGCCGCATTCTCGGTGAGGAAGAAGCGCTGGTGCAGGCACGTACCTCGCTGGCCGCTGCCACGGCACAAGTGTTGGCCAACGGGCTCGGTATTCTGGGAATTTCTGCCCCCGACAGGATGTAAAACCGCCCGAATAACAAACATCGCACTAACAGCTAATCACTCATACGGATTCCTCTTTACTTTATGTCGCCATGCGGAGCTACAGGGTAGAGCGGGCGACATCCTGGCATTAAGAACTGGTTTGGGTATTAGTCTGGCAGGTATTATGGCTGTATGCTGCTAAAACTCCTGCCTTCCCTTTACCGGAGGGATAGTTATATTTTGTTACAATTACATATGTAATTTTTTATTTCACATATGTTATTTCGGATTTTACATATGTGAATTCTTTTAACGATACGTATCTCTTCATAAAAACATGCCTTCCATCCGATGAAAAAGTTGTTACCCTTTTAATAGGAGCACCGGAACAAACTAAGTAGAACGTGATAGCCTTGCCAATGAAAGGTGTCTGTCCTAATATAGGCCGAAATGCAGTTTCGATAATTCGGGTTGCTGGATGAGGTGGGGAAGATGCACAACCACAACGTGGCTTGGTGTTTCCGTGGTTGCGGACTTTACTTAACCATGCTCGTGGTTACTAAACTAGTCGGCCACCAATTTTGTAAAGCACACGATACCTTTAGAAAATTGGTCGGCCACGCCGAAACCGGTGCGCTCAAACATTTGGTTGCTTTCCTCAACCGTCCAAAATGTAATCCCGCCATAGGCCGCAGATTCCTGAAACAGGCGTACATACCATGCATCTGCTTTGACCAGGTGCATCATAAAAAAGATGCCTTCTTTCTTTATAACACGGCGTGCTTCGTAAAGAACTTTCAGCGGGTCGGGCAACTCGTTCAGGGTGCCGCCCATCATCAAGCCGTCAAATGTGGCACTGTAGAAGGGAAGTTTACTCGCATCGGCTCGTAGCAGGTACATGTCGGTTTGATCGGCTTCGGCTTTTAAGCGGGCTTCGTTGAGCATCTGCAGGGAAAAGTCCAGCGCTACAAGCTCAGCTTCGGGCTGCTCCTTCTTTACCAGCCGGGCATAGAGTGCTGTAGAGCAGCCAATGTCCAGATAGAATTGGCCTGCCCGGGGGCTCAGCCACTCAATGAGTAGTTCTCTCTCCTTGTCGATGGGGAATTCTTCGCCCGTGAGGATGGATAGCGAACGCTTCCGCCAGATATCCTCGTAGATGGAAGCGGTTAAGGTCCAGTGATTGGAACTCTGGGCCCAGGACATCGGTACATCTTCGTCACCGATAAAGTCTATGATGTTGTTTTTGATGTCATATTCATCCCCCTTTTTTGAACAGACCGTACCGTTGAAGGGCTTGCCAAGATGAGCGGTCTCAGGGGGGATAGTAACGGAAACCTGCTCGTATTTGGGGGATCTGAATTCCATATCGAATGCTGAATGTTGAGTTTTAAATGCTGAATTGGCTGCTAACTCTTAATTCATAATTCAGCATTTAAAACTCAAAATTTATAGTTCTGTGACTGCAAGTAATACGCAAACAGTATGGTAGTGTTACAACCGGGCTTAACTCTCTTTTTGCAGTACCAAAGAGATCTGGGCTCCTTTCTGAACGCCCAGCATCTGTTCGGCATTCCCTTTATTGATGCCTACCTCCAGCATACCTGAGCTTCCGATATAGGCGGCGGGTTCTCCTTCTGGTACAGACCCGAAGGTGGCTACAATCTCATCCAGAATGGTATTGCCTACATAGAGCTTGATGTTTTTGTCTTTGGTCCGTTCATCGATAAGAGAAGCGGATAGATTAGTGATCAGATTGCCGAACTTGTCGATATGTATGACCCAGCCCTGTATACCATCTTTGTCTGAAATGGGGAGAGTCCGGCGGTAGGTAACGAGCTCGTCTAAGGGTTCCCCCAACTCTGAAAGATCGATCCCCCGGCTCAGGTGAGCTGCGACGGGAGCAAAAATATCCCGTCCGTGAAAGGTGTTGGAAGGGGTGTTCAGCCAGTAATCTTTGTTAGTAAGGAGTACTGCCTCAAACTCTTTATCGCTGCTGATAAAGGAGAAGATACCGTTGTCCGGACCTACAAAAAACTGATCTTCTATCCGCAGGGCAACCGGATGGCGTTGCGTACCTACTCCCGGATCAATTACTACTACATGAATGGTGTCTGGCGGGTAGAGCATGGCTGAATTCTTCAGAACCCATGAACCGGCCATAATATCATAGGAGGGGATCTCATGCGAAATATCTACGAGGCGGACATCCGGTGCTATGCCCAGAATGACGGCCTTCATCGCACCTACATAATAATCCTGCTGACCAAAATCGGTCGTGAGGGTAATAATCTTATGCATAGGTATTAAGCATCACCGGCATTACCAGCATAAGCATTTGTTCGCTGTCATCTTCTTCGGAGGGTTTCACAATGCCGGCCCGGTTTGGGGTAGAGAACTCAAAAAAGACCTCATCGCCATCAATATTATTCAATACATCCGCAAGATATTTGGCGTTAAAGCCGATCTCCATTTCTTCATCGTTGTATTCACAGACAATAGTCTCCTTAGCTTCGCTACTCATGTCGATATCTTCCGCCCTGATAGTAAGCTCATCGGGACTCATCTGCAGGCGTATCTGCCGGGTGGTGGTACTCGAGAAAATGGAAACCCGTTTTACTGTAGACAGCATCTGCTCTTTGCTAATCATCAGTTTCTTGTCATTTTCACGGGGAATGACCGATTCATAATTCGGGTACTGTTCGTTAATCAGCCGGGTAATAACAATGGTATTACCGCTTTTAAAGCGTATATGGTCATCACTGACCGTCAGGTCGCATTCTTCTCCATGCAGGGTTTTCTGAACCAGGCTCAGGGCTTTTTCAGGCACGATAAAATTTATTTCATTATCGGAGGTAAGGTCCTGCTTTATATACCTTACCAGCCGGTGCCCGTCTGTGGCAACAAATTTACTCTCTTCGGCCCCGATACTGAAATACACACCCATCATGGCCGGCCGCAGATCATCATTAGACACGGCAAAAAGGGTCTTGCCAATGGCCTTCAGTATAACATCTCTGGAGGTGCTGAGTGCCTGACCCTCCTCCATGCGGGGAACTTCAGGGAATTCAGCCGGGTCGTCCCCCATAAGTTTATATGTTCCTTTATCCGTTCTAAAGCTGATATTAAAATTTCCATCCACTTCAAAAACAACGGGAATATCCGGAAGCTGGCGCAGCGTTTCTATCAGTCGCCGGGCAGGAATGGCAACGGCCCCATCCTCCTCAATATCAGCAGCCATATACTCGATAATGGAAATCTCAAGATCGGTGGCAGTCAGGCGCAGTCTTCCATCCTCGCTTTCAAATAATATCGTTTCCAGAATAGGCAGTGTTGCTTTGGCAGGTACGGCACCTGAAACAGCAGAGAGCGCTTTTACAAGTTCACTACTTGATACGTTAAATCTCATATGTAATAATTTTTTGCTAAATGTTCGCTACAGGAACAATGTATGAATTGTATCCTCGTATATTACCTTATACTAATAAATCCTTGCTCTCTTAGCAACCTGAGATCGCTATATAATGAAGCTATAATTTAAACTTGTGCTCTGTTATTACACTATAGAGCTTTACTTTTGTTTATTTTTTTAATAAAAAGAAATGGCAAGTGTATTTTTCACTCGTACGTTTTCATAGCTATTTTCGGGTATAACCTTGTAACTCAACACCTGTACATTGAGAATACTCCTGCTTGGCCCTACAGCTGTCGGTAAAACCTCGCTCTCTTTGAGCCTGGCAGAGGAACTGAATGCCGAAATCATTTCCGCAGATTCCCGCCAGTGCTACAAGTATACAGATATTGGCACTGCCAAACCCACATCGAATGAATTGGAACAGGTGAGTCATTATAATATTTCTCTCATCGAACCCGACCTGAAAGACAGTGCTGCGAATTTCTATGCCCGGGCTATGAAATGGGAGCAGCAGATCCGGGCAAAGAGAAAACAAATTCTATATGTGGGAGGAAGTACACTTCACTTGCAATCTATTATAAAACCACTTGATGATATTCCCGAAGCCAACGAACACCATATAGCCAGGCTCGAACAGCAAATAAAGGAAGAAGGTATAGAAATGTTGTTCCGCCATCTGGAAAATGTTGACCCCGAATATGCACAGAAGATGGATGGAATGAACCCCCAGCGCATTGTACGCGCCCTTGATGTGTGGATGCAAACAGGCAAGCCCTTTTCGTCCTTTCATTCAGAACACGATTCTATAGAGCTTCCTCCAGAAACTTTGGTTTTCGGGCTGAAACGGGAACGACAAAAACTATATGACCGTATCAATATACGGGTAGACCGTATGTTTGAACTCGGTTTTCTTGATGAAGTCACGCGCATACTGGATATGGGTTATACCAGAAGCGATCCCGGACTTAATACGGTGGGCTATAAAGAGGCCATAGCCTATTTATATGGCGAAGTAACCAGAGAGCAGATGATAGAAGACATGAAAACCAAAACCCGTCGCTATGCCAAGCGCCAGCTAACATGGTTCCGACGATGGAACTTCATCCGATGGATCGACATGGAAAAACACAATGAGGAAGAGGCATTAGAAATTATTACCAAGTATTTAGCAGCTAACCCAAATAAAGATTAACTTTGACCGCTGATTATTGTGCTTGGAGAGGATCAGGCTTGCCAGACAGAGCATAACTAAGGTTCTCCTTTGTCCGACGATCGTTATTACTGTTAACCACACATTTTACCATACGAGTTTAACGCATTAATTATGTACAAAGCAACTGTTAACGTCACACTCCGAACCTCTATTCTTGATCCCCAAGGCAAAGCCGCTCATCAGGCGCTGCACAATCTGGGGTTAAAAGAAGTTAACAAGGTGCGCATAGGCAAACTCATTGAAATGGATATCAGCGCCGATTCCGAAGAAAAAGCCAGAGCTATTGCCACAGACGCCTGTACCCGGCTTTTAGCCAATGAAGTAATGGAAGACTTTGAGATAATCATCCACGAAAATTAATAGTAAACACCTATGGTTGATCCGTTTGTTCTTATATACGGGTCCAAACCGGGACTCCAGGAGGAAAGTGACCCCGAGGTAGAGACCCTTGTAAAAGAAGAGGAAGAAGAGCAGCAGGATACACCCTGGAAGGTCATCCTCTATGATGACGATGTACATACCTTTGATGAGGTTATAGAACAATTGATTAAAGCAATTGGCTGTAGCATTTCTTACGCAGAAGAGCTCACATTAAAGGTACACAACGAGGGGAAAGCTCAGGTCTTCGAAGGCACTTTCGAAGAGTGTTTTCACGTTAACGGAGTACTAAAAGAAATACAACTTATCACCGAAATAAAAGGATAAATAGTGTCTGCAACATTTGGAGTTATTGTTTTTCCGGGGTCTAACTGCGACCACGACGCTTATCACGCGCTGGCTCACGTCATGAATGCCAAAACTAAGTTTCTGTGGCATAAAGATACGGATCTTTCCGGTATCGACTTTCTGCTGGTTCCGGGCGGGTTTTCCTATGGGGATTATCTTCGTTCCGGTGCTATTGCCAGTTTTTCGCCCATTATGCAATCAGTTGTCGATTTTGTTAACAAGGGGGGGCCGGTATTGGGTATCTGCAACGGATTTCAGATTCTCCTTGAAGCAGGGCTGTTGCCCGGTGCCATGCTTCATAATGAGAAACTACGGTATGTCTGCAAGCAGATTTACCTTCGCTGCGAATCCACCGACACTATGTTCACGCGCGCTCTGCAACACGGACAAGTTCTTCAAGTACCTGTTGCTCATGGCGAAGGGAATTATTTTATCGGGGAAGAAAATCTTAAACGCCTTCAGGATAACGATCAGATCATATTCCGCTACTGTAACGCGGAAGGAGACCTAACTCCTGAGGCTAATTTTAATGGCTCAGCCGACCATATTGCAGGCATCTGTAATGAAAACCGCAATGTACTGGGTATGATGCCTCATCCCGAACGAGCTGTTGAAAAACAACTGGGATCTGATGATGGCAAAATCATATTTGAATCTATTTTGAATGAACTGGCTGTAGCTTAGTTTCTTAACCCTTCATTATGAGCTCTGAACCGACGCCCTCCAATATGCTCCACAGTAAGGGACTGAAGAAGAAGTATCGTAAACGCACGGTAGTTTCGGACGTCTCTATCAATGTTAAACAAGGGGAAATTGTAGGTTTGCTGGGTCCTAACGGAGCTGGGAAAACCACTACCTTCTACATGTTCGTCGGTCTGGTCAAGCCAAATGACGGACATATCTTCATGGATGATAAAAA
This sequence comes from uncultured Balneolaceae bacterium, assembly GCA_937982515.1. Taxonomy (GTDB): domain Bacteria; phylum Bacteroidota; class Rhodothermia; order Balneolales; family Balneolaceae; genus CALJMB01. The sequence goes on along the minus strand of CALJMB010000324.1, from coordinate 1,897 downwards.
GATTACTAATCTGCCTATGTACCAGCGGGCCCGTATGGGGGTCGGATACCTGGCGCAAGAAGCCAGTGTATTTCGCAATCTTACAGTCCGCGAAAACCTGGAATCCATCCTCCAGTTCTTCAACTATTCCACTAAAGAAATACGTGAGCGGGTAGATATGTTGATTGAAGAGTTTGGGCTGGAAACTGTGATTAACAATAAAGGCTACAGCCTGTCTGGTGGAGAACGGCGACGTACTGAAATTGCCCGTGCATTAGTTACAGATCCCAAATTTATACTTCTGGATGAACCATTTGCAGGAGTAGATCCTATTGCGGTTGAAGATATACAGGAAATTGTATCAAAACTCCGGCACAGAAATATCGGTATCTTTATAACCGACCACAACGTACACGAAACGCTGGCCATCACAGACCGGGCTTATCTGATGTTTGAAGGAAAGATTCTTAAAGAGGGTTCTGCCGACAGGCTGGCTGAAGATGAAGAGGCCCGGCGGCTGTACCTTGGCCGCCAATTCCGGCTAGACCGGTATAGCGCAGAGTAGGTATCTGGTGTTTGGCAGATGTGTGAATTAATACCGGCTGATGTCTTTAAACCTCCCTTGCTTCAATTACTCAATCCAAACGTTACTTAATCACTATTATGAATGAACTTACTGTACAGGAACTGAAGAAGAAGATAGACGCCGGTGAAGAGATATTTGTACTGGATGTGCGTGAACCATTTGAACAATATCAATCTAAACTGGATTATGACAACTCCACACTCATACCTGTAGGCGAACTACTTGAACGCCTTGATGAGATCGAAGATCAGAAAAACAGTGAAGTAGTTTGTCTCTGCCGGAGCGGTTCACGTAGCGCCAGAGCATGCGACCTTCTGGAAAAGAAGGGGTTCAGAAATGTGAAGAATCTAACAGGTGGTATCAACCAATGGGCTAAGGATATAGATACAAGTCTGCCGGTGTACTAGTTACTGTTATACGTTATTGGGTGACCGGAAACCAAAAGCGCGATACAAAAGTGAAATCAGACATTGTCCAAAATACCTGGCAACAAATAACGAATAGCAAAGCCTACACCATGGCTGCAATCTGGTTTAGTAACTCCTGATTGCTTTCGGTGTTCCTCAGCACCTTTAACAGGCTTGTCATCGATTCCTTGGGTGATTTCTTGAGCAGGTACCGGCGAACCATATTTCGTTCCTCCAGAGAGTCTTCGATGAATTTATCCTCGTTCCGGGTTCCCGAAGCGCCGATGTTGATGGCCGGGAAAATTCGATCATTGGCCAGTTCCCGGTCCAGCACCAGTTCCATGTTACCTGTGCCTTTGAATTCTTCAAAGATCAGGTCATCCATCCGTGAATTAGTTTCAATTAGGCAGGTAGCAATGATTGTCAGTGAGCCTCCGCCTTCGATTTTACGGGCTGAACCAAATACTTTTTTGGGAATTTCCAAAGCTCTGATATCCAGTCCGCCGGAAAGCGTGCGACCGCTGTTAGTCTGTGCAGCGTTATATGCACGTCCTAAACGTGTCAGCGAGTCGATTAGCAGTACGGTATCTTCTCCCATTTCCGCCTTCCTCTTCACATAGCCCAATGCCATTTCGGTAACCCGAATATGGCTCTGTGTAGGTTTGTCATTAGAAGAGGCGAATACTTCTGCCTGGGTTGTGCGCAAGAAATCGGTAACTTCTTCAGGCCTCTCATCAACCAGCAGAACGCCTGTGTGGATGTCTGGATAATGTTCACAAATTGACTCGGCAATTTTCTTCAACAATACAGTCTTTCCTGTACGGGGAGGAGCAACGATCAAAGCCCGCTGGCCTCTGCCGATGGGGGATACCAAGTCAATTACCCGCATTTCAATATCATCGGGATTATGCCCGAGCTTGATCTG
>CALJMB010000323.1 GCA_937982515.1 uncultured Balneolaceae bacterium | reverse complement strand
CTCAATAATAAGGGTTGACAAGGGTCATTGTCAATAATAAATTAAAATACTTTTTCGTAATATGAATTTAAGCCGTCAGGTCCCTTAAAATACAAAACTATTTCATCCTATGCATATATCTAACCATATTGATCCCGCTAACGTTCATCAAACATTGAGCAAACACCTCCTCACTGACGGATTCGACATTGTCCTTGATCTCGGCAAAAGTGAAGGCGTGTACCTGCATGATGCAAAGACAGGTGCTAAGTATCTCGATTTCTTCACTTTCTTTGCCTCTAACCCGCTGGGGATGAATCATCCCCGTTTGGCTAATGATGCGTTTATCCGCAAGCTTGGCAAAGTAGCCGTCAACAAACCCTCTAATTCAGATGTTTACACGGAGGAGATGGCGCAATTCCTGAGCACTTTTAGCAGGGTTGGCATCCCCGATTATCTGCCTTATGCCTTTTTTATTTCCGGGGGAGCCCTGGCTGTAGAAAACGCATTGAAAGTAGCTTTCGACTGGAAGGTTCAGAAAAACTTTCAAAAGGGATATCGTATGGAGAGAGGGCATAAAATACTGCATTTTGAAAAAGCATTTCACGGCCGGAGCGGTTACACCTTGTCTCTGACCAACACCATGCCGGATAAGACCAAATACTTTCCGAAGTTTGACTGGCCCCGGGTTATCTCTCCCGCCATGACCTTTCCCGAGACAGATGAACATGTACAGCAGGTGATTGAACTTGAAGAAAGAGCCCTGGCGCAGGCCGAACGATATTTTGAAATCTATAGAGACGATATTGCCGGTATCCTTATCGAACCTATTCAGGGAGAGGGGGGCGACAATCACTTCCGGCCCGAGTTTCATCAGGCACTGAGAGATCTGGCCGACCGGTACGAAGCACTGCTGATCTATGACGAAGTTCAAACCGGTGTAGGAATGACCGGTAAGTTCTGGGCACACGAGCACTACGCTAAACCGGATATACTCGCTTTCGGGAAAAAAGCGCAGGTCTGCGGTATCCTTGCCGGTAAACGCGTGGACGATATTGAGACCAACTGTTTTCATGTATCTTCCCGGATCAACTCCACCTGGGGCGGGAATCTGGTAGATATGGTTCGCTTCAGTCGTATTCTGGATGTAATAGAAGAAGAGCGTTTGGTCGATAACGCGGCTTCTGTAGGGAATTACCTCCATAAGAAACTGGTTCAGTTATCTGAACAACACGAACACCTGAGCAACCCCAGGGGGAAGGGACTTTTTTGCGCCATTGACCTGCCGGACGGCAGCATGAGAGATGCCGTAATAAAGGAGTGCTACAATAACAGATTAATGATTCTTCCCTGTGGATCACGAACCATACGATTCCGTCCCCCGCTCACGGTTCAGAAAGAGCATATCGATGAGGGGCTGGATATTATAGAACGAGCGTATGCTCAGGTATTGGATGGGATGACGTCTGCCTCTGCGCTTCGTGGCGGCACTGGTGTGAATGGAACGTAGTAGGATATTTAAAGCTGAGTTTACTTTTCTAGCTCGCCCGGAGAGTACGAGTGAACCCTGCCAAGGTTTCAAAACCCTGTCAGGGTCATTCCGGAGGCACAGGCTATACCCAAACAGAACGTAGCGGCTCTGGCTTCAAAGAGGTCTTGTAGGACGGGTTGGTAACCCGTCCCCACAGGATGTTGTCGCGGACCTATTCCGCGGGGTTCGGCATAAGAGCTAAAAGAAATGAAGGGTGCATATATGTACTGGCTGGCGGCCTGACTGCACCGGATGGGTTACCAACCCGTCCTACAGAGATCATACTTCGCCATCTGAATATTCTCCCGTTGAATTTATCTTTTAAAAAATGTAAATAGCATGCAATTTCAACCATAAATAACCAAGGGGATCAAATCATGGCTTATATAGACATCAAAAACAACTTACCGGGCATCATAGGGTTGATGGAATATCGTCCCGAAACCGCTAAGCCACTTAACGAGCTGGCAGAGACCCTTCTGCGGGGGCCCTCTTCCCTGACGAGCGGTGAACGGGAGATAATAGCATCATATGTGTCCTATCAAAACAAGTGCCATTTTTGCCACACCTCTCATGGCGCTGCCGCCGCTCACCATTTCGACGGAGACCTGTCTCTGATTGATGATATTAAGAATGACTTAAAAGAAACCGAGATCTCTTCAAAACTCCGCTCCCTGCTCGACATCGCCCGCAAGGTGCAGAAAAGCGGGAAAGAAGTTTCTCCTGAAGATATTGAAAAAGCGAGACAGGCCGGGGCATCCGACCAGGAAATCCATGACGCGGTACTGATTGCAGCTGCCTTCTGTATGTTTAACCGTTATGTAGACGGGTTGGGTACCTGGGCTCCCGAAGAGAAGGAAGCTTATGATGAGGCGGGTAAGCAACTAGCCCAGGTAGGGTACGGAAAGTTTTAAAGTATTGTTTATAGCTGCAGATGCTAGCGGATATAGCGTGGCAGCCTGAAGTTGGGAGCCGGAAAATCTCCGGCTTCTGATTTCCAGCTTCCAACTCCTATCTCCTAAATCACTGGTCCATAGCCCGGGAGATCACATTTTCATAGATATCCCGCAGCTCTTCTACATCTGCCGCGAACAGCCCGGTAAGATTAAACTTATTCCCTTTTACCGAGCCTATCTTGTAAGCAGGAATACCGGCCTCTTCTAGCTTCGCCTTTAGAGGCTCTTGCTGGCCTTCGGCGCAGGTCACCACCACTCCGGACTGTGCCTCGCTGTACAGGATTTCATGAATACTTTCACCCAGCTTTCCGGGAGCAAGCTCAGCGCCTTTACCGGAAAAGATTGCCATCTCGGCAAGAGTGACGACCAGGCCTCCGTCAGAAACGTCGTGTGCGGCATTTACAAAACCGTTTCTGATAAGTTCTAACAAGACATTTTGCAGGTTAACTTCAAACTCCAGGTCTAGTTCAGGAGCATCGCCTGTAACCAGGTTGTGAATCACCTGAAGGTATTCCGTTCCTCCCAGGCCTTTGCGTTCAGCTCCGATATAGAAGACTGCATCGCCTTCCTCCTTAAAGCCGGGCGTCATAGTATGCTTCGTAACATCTTCTACCAGCCCGAGCATGCCTATGACCGGAGTTGGATATACAGCGCCTTTAGGGCTTTCATTGTAGAAGCTGACGTTTCCTCCGGTTACGGGTGTATTAAAGGCAATGCAGGCATCACTCATTCCACCCAGTGCTTCTTTAAAGGTCCAGTATATCTCCGGTTTGTAAGGGTTACCAAAGTTCAGACAGTTGGTAATGGCCATCGGTTTGGCTCCACTGCACACGACGTTTCGCGCCGCTTCCGCTACAGCAATTTGCCCTCCGCGCCGGGGATTCAGATATACATATTTACCATTGCAATCGGTCTTCATTGCCAGGCCCTTGTTGGTGCCTTTGATACGAATTACCCCGGAGTCTGATGCTCCCGGAGGATTGATCGTGTTGGTCCGAACCATGGTATCGTACTGTTCGTACACCCATCGTCTGGAGGCAATATTGGGAGAGCCCAATAACTGTTTTAGGATATGCTCGTGATCGTCAGGGAGATCTAGTGTAGTGAAATCGAAATTCTGGGTCTCATCCAGATAGTCCGGCCGTGTGGCTTCACGTTTGTACTGAGGAGCACCTCCGCCCAGCACGAGGCTGTCGGCAGGAATATCGGCCATGACCTTGCCGTCTTTCAGGTAGGTAACGTTTTCTCCTTCTACCACTTCGCCAATAACAACAGCGTTAAGATCCCATTTCTCATAAATATCGATGATTTCCTGCTCTCTTCCCTTTTCGGCAACAATGAGCATACGTTCCTGGCTTTCAGAAAGCAGCATCTCATAGGCTGTCATCCCTGACTCACGCACAGGCACCTTATCCAGATCAATACGCATGCCGCATTTACCTTTGGCGCTCATCTCAGAAGAAGAGCAGCTAATACCGGCGGCTCCCATATCCTGCATGCCGACGATGCCGCCGTTTTTTATAGCTTCGAGCGAGGCTTCCAGAAGCAGCTTTTCCGTAAAGGGATCTCCCACCTGTACACTGGGGCGCTTCTCTTCGCTCTCCTCGCTGATCTCTTCGGATGCGAAAGTAGCACCGTGGATGCCATCCCGCCCGGTACTGGAACCTACAATAATGACGGGATTGCCGACGCCCTCAGCTATGGCTGAGACTGTTTCTCCTTCCTTAACAAGGCCCACACTCATGGCGTTGACCAACGGATTACCTTCGTACCGTTCATCGAAATAGATCTCTCCTCCCACGGTTGGCACACCAAATGAATTGCCATAGTCTGCAATGCCCCGTACAACACCATCCAGCAGAAACCGCACCCGGGGGGTGTCCAGCCTTCCGAGGCGAAGCGAGTTCAGGCTGGCAACGGGTCGCGCGCCCATGGTGAATATATCCCGGTGGATTCCGCCTACTCCCGTAGCCGCGCCCTGATAAGGCTCGATGGCTGACGGATGGTTGTGGCTTTCTACCTTAAAAGCGCACCCGAGCCCGTCTCCTATATCCACCAGCCCGGCATTTTCCTCACCGGCAGCCACCAGCAGCTGGGGACCTGTATTCGGCAACTTTTTAAGCTCCAGGATGGAATTCTTGTAGGAACAGTGTTCACTCCACATTACCGAATAGACACCAAGCTCCGTAAAGGTCGGAGTACGGCCAAGAAACTCTTTAATCTTGTTGAACTCTTCTTCGCTTAAGCCGTGATCGATGGCTAATTCCAGCGTTACTTTTGGCTCTTTTAGGTTTGTTGTATCAGACATCAACTAATTGGTTGTATATGATTAAGTGTTGTAGGTCAAATGCTCCGGGATCAGCTATCCTGGCTTATCAGCAACCTTGATCCTGAACAGAAGTTTTAAATCTTCAAATAACGGTGCAGTTCTTTAAAGTCGCTAAAAACAAAATCCGCCTTGCGCTCTTCATCCGGCGAAGCATGTTCGGTATACCAGGCCGTCTTCCATCCGAACTGAGATGCACCCAGAATATCCGAGATGAAGGAATCCCCAATATACAGAATTTCGCCGGCACTAAAACCTGTCAATTCTGTAGCATAATGAAAGACCCGGGGATGGGGCTTCAGCACACCCACCTCTTCAGAGATAACCAGGTGGTTTACCTGCTCATAGAGCCCAAACTGCTCAAATTTGAGTTTCTGTGTTTCCGTAAAACCGTTTGTCAGAATTCCCACATCAAACTTTTCACTGATAGCGGTAAAAGCTTCCCTGGCCCCCGATATCCACTGCCAATAATCCCGGTAGCATTTCATGTAAAACGTTCCTACATCAGAATATCCTGATGCATCAAGGCTGAGCTCTTCAAGCGTAAGCTCAAACCGGTTCCACCGCATCTGCTTACGGGTTATTTTTCCTTTACTGTATAAATCCCACTGCCTTTTGTTGATCGTGGAGTAGGTATCTATTAGTCTTTCAGCTTTTATATTCTTAAAAATACTAAATCGGGAATGTACGTCAATTAAGGCGGCAGCTTCAGCCCTTTTATGATCGAGAAGGGTGTCGTCCAGATCGAAATAGATAAATTTGGGAGTCAAACGTTCTTTTAAATTTGGCTGTATATATGTTTGGCTAAAGATACTAAATCATGAGTTACAAGCACAAAGCGGATCGAAGATTAAGCTGATTTACCTGATGGCACTGATTGGCCTGGTGCGGAGGCTCTGCTTCAATGCCTAAGCCATGTAAGAAGAATTAAAGCAGCGCTTCGATTATTTTAATCTGTATCATCAGTAAATCAGTTTAATCGGTACTTATGCTTGTCTTTGATTTATGTATCTCTTTTTATTGCTTTTCGTATATTGACAGGCTTGGGAACATTAATTAAACCTATAATCCATGAATATTAAAACACTTATTGGAGTCGGGGTTCTTATCCTGATTGTTATTTACGGAATCAGCCTCAATAATTCGTTGGTCCGGAAACAAGAGAATGTTAATCAGGCCTGGGCGCAGGTAGAAAACCAGTATCAGCGCCGCTCCGATTTAATTCCAAACCTGGTTAATACGGTAAAAGGCGCTGCCAATTTTGAACAGGAAACCCTGACGGATGTCATCGAAGCACGAAGTAAGGCCACATCTATACAGATAAATGCAGACGACCTAAATGATCCCCAGCTGCTGCAACAGTTCCAGCAGGCGCAGAATCAACTCTCGGGTGCCCTTTCCCGGCTTCTGGTGACGGTAGAAAAGTATCCCCAGTTGCAAGCCAATCAGAATTTCCGGGATCTGCAGGTTCAGCTGGAAGGCACAGAAAACCGTATTGCCGTTGAACGCAAGCGATACAACGGCTCCGTTCAGGATTATAACACTTCCATACGAACATTCCCTGGCAACTTGTTTGCAGGACTTTTGGGCTTTGATTCCAAAGCATATTTTGAAGCAGAAGAAGGAGCAGAACAAGTTCCGGAAGTAGACTTCAATTAAATTCAAAGCACAAATGTTCAAAATTCAAAATATTTTGTAAGGAATTGGTTGTTTATCAGTCTTACTATAAATGTTTACTCAAAAAGACTGATATGAAAAAGAAAAAGTATGATTTAGAAGAGCGAACTTTTCTGTTTGCCAAAGCATGTATAGAGTTGATAAATAAAGTCAAAAAAACTTTAGCCAATGTGGAGATTGCCCGACAGCTTATAAGAGCTTCAGGGTCAATAGGGGCTAATTATATTGAAGCTAATGAATCTTTAAATAGAAAAGATTTCTTCTATAGGATAAAAATATGTAGAAAGGAAGCGAAAGAATCCGGCTACTGGATCAGATTAATGGAGTTAGAAGAAGAGTTGAAAAAAGAAGCAGTGGTCCTCATTCAGGAATCAATAGAATTGACCAAAATTTTTGGCTCAATTGTCCATAAAGCCCAAAGCTAATCGTTTTGAATTTCGAACATTTTAATTTTGGATTTAAAACCCTATGTCTTCAGACTTACATTTAACCAAAGAACAGGAACAACGTATTGTTGATGCCATTGCAGAGGCAGAGCGTCATACTTCCGGGGAGATCCGGGTGCATCTGGAACACCATGCCAACCGGGAGCCACTAGAGCGGGCCGCTCGCATATTTCACGAGCTGGGTATGGACGAGACCGAACTTGAGAACGGCGTACTCATCTATATAGCCACCGAAGATCATAAAGCCGCGGTGTATGCCGGAAGAGGGATACTCAATCAGGTTGAAGATCACTTTTGGAATGATGTACTCGAAATTCTCATCTCTCACTTCAGGAAAGAGGAATTTGAAGAGGGCATCGCCGAGGCGGTACGGGAGGTTGGAACTAAGCTAGCCGAGCTATTCCCCTACGAGGAAGAATTCGGCAATGAGCTGACCAACGAGATCAGCTATCACAGCAACCGTAAAGAATAATCCTTCAGGTAAATGCCGGCTACATCAATTTTAAAAACTCTTTCTCCAAACAGATGATCTATGCCAGCAAGATGGAACAAAAGACAGAAACAATGAGATTTTCAGAAGCCATACGCTTTAGTTTATTGACCATATTGTTAGGGATTGCTGCAACAGTAGCAATGGCTCAGGATTTCCCGGCACAACCTGTGGGCCACGTAAACGACTTTGCCAATCTGCTGTCCCGGAGTGAGCGGCAACAACTGGAAATGAAACTACGGAATTACCGGGATACCACAACCAATGTTATAGCTATCGCCACCCTCCCGGACTTACAGGGATATTCTGTTGAAGAGGTTGCCACTCAGCTCTTCAATGACTGGAAGATGTGGCATGAAGACCGTTATAACGGCGTGCTTGTAGTTGTTGCACCCAACGAACGTCAGATGCGAATAGAAGTTGGGTACGGGCTGGAAGGAGCGATACCGGATATCATAGCGGGAAGAATCATAACAAATGTACTGGCACCTGATTTCAGGCAGAACGACTACTATAGCGGGCTGGATAAAGCTACATCCCTTTTAATCCAGCTGGCTGAAGGAGAATATGAAGGTAATCTGACTAAAAGAGGTACTGAAGAAGATGATATCGCTTCGGCCATTGTCTTTTTTCTATTCCTCGCTTTCGTCATTTACGCTTCCACACGCCGCGGCGGTGGTGGAAGAAACGGCGGACGCCGACGACGAACGCTTGGTCCTGCCGGATTTATCTTCCTGGGCAGCGGAGGCTTTGGTGGTGGCTCCCGTGGCGGCGGCTTTGGAGGCGGTGGTTTCGGCGGCTTCAGCGGAGGCGGTGGCTTTGGATCCGGTGGAGGAGGTGCGAGTGGAGGGTGGTAGTATCTCAGCAGAACCTGTCTATGAAGAGTGCTGCCAAAACCGGATGTCTGATTTACTACTTGTTAATTCATATGAGCTGACATAAGAATATCATGCAAAGGTGAGGAAATTTTCCTTGAAAGGAGGTGACTGAATCAGTTTCTCAGCCACCTCAGCTATCCTCATAGGAAGAACCGGTCTAAAACAGCCAGTTCATCAGATTGTCTTGCTTACGGCTCAACCACCAAAGTGCCCTGCATACTTCGCCAGTGCCCGGGTATAGTACAGACGAAGGTATATTCGCCGGGCTCCGACGGGATATTAATAATGAGATCATAAGATTCACCCGGCTGCAAAATAGGCGTATGTGCCAGCACATCCGGAGATTCGGGGGCATAATGCCGCTCTCTGCCCTCAGAAGATGATATCATCTGATCTGCAAGGCTGCCAACACGTTGTACCGTTCCCGGTCTTATAAATAACAGGTTGTGTTCCATGTTGCCTGTATTTTTGAATGTCAGCTGAATCGTTTGCCCTGCTTTTACACGCAATTCTTTTTTGTCGAACTCCAGAATGTTTGGCACTACCCCAACCTCGAGAATGGCATCAACATCTACAGCCGAGGTACTGATTTTTACAATATTGCTACCTTGTGTAAGAGCATCGGGATGCTCCTTGTATACCATGCCGACAATGTTCTCTATAGTTAATCCAGGTTCCCCACTCTCCTGTGTGTCTGCATGTTCAAGCATCCCGGCAGCATCAGCAGCACTCAAAAAACCCCTGTGGTGTATGGATGCAGCGAGGGCAGCGGCTTCGCGAATCCAGCGGTCTTCCAGGTTTGAGGGATCATTAAGCAGCTCGAATATAGCTCTTCCTGCTCCATCAGAGGCTGGCATGCCGGCCAGGGTTACCAGCGTTTCCAGCCGTACCTGCATCGATGTATCGCGCAGAAGGTTATACTCTATAATCGCATCCACGGATGATAAATCTTCAGGAAGTACCTTCACCGCATTGAGCCGTACCCCCGGTGAAGGATGGCCAAGGGCTGATACAGCGGCAGAAAGAGCTTCTTTATTTTGGCCAGTCAGCTGCCCCAGTCCATGCAGGGTCCAGAGACCATGAATAGCTGCTGTATTCATTCCGGTTTCATCCACACCCTGATTGTTTACCAGATCGATAAGAGCAGGCGCTACATCGGGCTGACCGCGCTCAACCAGTAACCGTTGCGCGTGTTTACGCCAGAGCATATTATCGTGGCTCAGAGCCTCAACAAGCTTTCCAGCTCCTGCTCCTTTCAGTGAGAAATTCTTCTTCTCTGTTCCTTCCTCGTATACGATCCGGTAAATTCGTCCATGCTGTCGGTCACGCAGCGGGTTGGCATATGCATTACCCGGCGTTGGTTCCTGACGGTCGCTTTCAGCGTTGTGCTGGATGATGTAGTTATACCAATCGGCTATCCACACGTTGCCATCGGGGCCGATATCTGCAACGACCGGAGAGAACCACTCGTCATCGCTTGCTATCAGGTTGCGTGGATATTGAGCTTCGTAACCAGAGCCTTTTTCGCTGAGTATAAATTCTCCTACCATCTGCATGGTGGGGTCCGCTACAAAAGCCCTACGGTTCCAATACTCCTCGGGATAGTTCCGGGCGGTATAAAGGGCGTGTCCTGCTCCCGAGGTATAGGCACCCACCCAGTCCACCTGACGGAACAGGTTGGTGAGCGTTATGATCCGGGCGGTTCCGGCCAGCCTGTCGGTAACGGAATCGTTCAGATCCGGCAGATACTCATACAGATTGCGGGGGAACGGAAGATAAGTACTGGGGTTCCCGTTAGCGGTAGAGATAAATGCTTTTCCTTGCTCGTTGAAACCCAGGCCCCACGTATTGTTGTTGGTCCGGCGCAGGAACTCCAGCTTTGAACCGTCTTTCTTGAACCGGTAAACGCCCATACGAAATTCATGCTCCTCCCCGCCGACGGTTCCATCAAACCCGGAATAGCCTACAACTCCCCAGATCTGGTTATCCAGTCCATAGTGCAGATGGCTGGGCCCGGCATGGGTATCGTGCTGGCTCCAGCCCTCGAACAGTACTTTCCGTACATCTGCTTTGCCGTCTCCATCGGTATCTTTAAGAAATAATGTTTGGGGGGCCTGATGTACAATTACTCCTCCATCGGCAAAAGTAAGGGCGGTAGGAATATTTAAATTGTCGGCAAACTCGGTAACTTTGTCCGCTTTTCCATCCCCATCGGTGTCTTCCAGAATCCTGATGCGATCTTTTCCGCCTCCGTCCGGCCAAAACTCACGCGGGTAAGGATATTCAATGGATTCAACAACCCACAGCCGTCCTTGTTCATCCCAATTCATAGCGATAGGATTTACGACATCCGGCTCTGAAGCGAAGAGCTCTACCCGAAAGCCGGCCGGCAGAATCATTCTCTCCATCGATTCCCCGGGAGATAATGCTTTCTGCTGCTTATAGTATTTTGGATAGTTAGACCCTCTGTCCATAGGCCCTACATTCTTTTCGTACTCTACCCGCACTTCATGAGGCGGGGGGAAGGGGACATCCAGTACGTCATACTTAAACGGATTGTCAATGGTGCGGGAGGCGAGCGTCTGTTGCACCTTCTGTCCGGCAGCCCAGCGGATACCCCGCTCCAGCAATTCGTGGAATCCGGTATTACGCCAGGTGCGTTCATCATGCCCCCAGGCAGTGTAGAATACCCGCCCTTTGCCCTGCCGGCGGACCCACGTCCAGGGTTCGCCATCGCGATAGCTGAGTACCGTCCTGTTCTCTTCGTTGTGTTTCTGATGAACATATGTTTCGTCCCAACTCTCAAAGCCTTCGAATCCTTTCATAATTTCATGTTCAGGCTCAGCAATATCTGTTATAAAAGTACCTGTTCCATGGCTTGCAAATGCTCCACCTAGCAGCTCAATATACCGCTCTGAGTTTCTGAAGTTACCGGAAGCTGAATGTATGGCTACAAATCCTCCGCCCTCTTCCACATACGAGATCAGAGCATCCTCTTTATCTTGGGGAAGCTCAGGATAGTCGGGCTGGTGGTAGTTGGCATATAGCATCAGCACATCATATCTGCGCAGGTTCTCCAGATTCAGTTCATCAATATCACTTGTGTAGAACAGTTCGATACCACGATCCAGCATAGGTCTGGCCACATCACGCAGACGTTCTGAGGGTTTATGGCCCCGGTCATCTCCCAGGAACAACACTTTAAGCCGTTCATTGTCATCTCTCTTGTCGTGCCTTGGGAGATTGCAGGCTGACATAAGTATTAGAAGAAATATTACCAATGCCATACCATGCCGGTTCAGGTAGTTACTTTTAAAACTCATATTTCATTCCTCAGTTGTTAATAGTGCATTTTTTATATGGGATGGATATTGTACCCAAGAAAGAGACATTCTATTTTCAGAGAACCGGCAGGATCTGTCCGGCCGCATATTAATAACGGCCGGACAGGATAAGCGGTTAAATTTTCAACTCTTTGAAGGAGCGGGCTTGTGCTTCTATGGCTCCTTCAGCGGCCAGGCGTTCAATACTTGAAGCACCAAAAAATCCGGCTATGCCTTCGGTATGATCAAATATATATTGAACGTCTTCAGGTTCTGCTATCGGTCCACCGTGGCAAAGTACAATAACATCTTCACGTATTTCTTTTGCGGCATCATGCATCTCCTGGATGCGTTTTGCCGACTCCTCCAATGTCGGAGCTACGTCTTCACTCACACCGATCGACCCGCTGACCGTTGTATTCATATGAGTCACCAATACATCGGCACCTGCTTCGGTCATTTTTATTGTCTGCTCTACATCAAACACGTAGGGGCAGGTTAACATATCCATTTCATGAGCCAGCCGTATCATCTCTACCTCCAGGTCGTAGCTCATTCCGGTCTCCTCGAGTATCTGCCGGAAGTTACCATCTATGACTCCTACGGTCGGAAAATTTTGAACGCCGTCGAAGCCCATCTCTTTCAGTTGTTTGAGGAAAACAGGCATCAGCCTGAACGGGTCGGTTCCACATACACCTGCCAGAACCGGAGTATCTTTAACGACCGGCAATACTTCTCGTGCCATATCCACCACAATCTCGTTGGCATCGCCATAGGCCAGTATTCCGGCTGCACTACCGCGGCCGGCCATTCTGTATCTTCCGGAGTTATAGATTATTATGATATCGACTCCACCTCTTTCAGCAAATTTTGCAGAAATACCGGTTCCGGCGCCGGCACCAATAATCGGCTTTTTCTGTTCAACCTGTGATTGAAGTCGCTTCAGTGATTCTTGGTAGCTTATAAAAGGCATGATTTATGTAATTATGAATTTTGAATTATGAACTAAATCTTAGTTGCTGGTGAAATTCAGCCTATGGACTCCTGGTACTTCGCCTTCTCCAATAATTGCAACAGTTGCTCGGCCGCCGCAGCGGCAAACTCCGGATCATTGATATGCATATCCATCTCCATTACTGTTACATGAGGTTTAATATGCTCTCGGAGCGCATCAAAAAGAGCTTTATCAGCTTCCGGATCGTAAAAGGGAGCCCCTTCTTTATCGACCATGCTGACCCCCTTGAGAGGCAGCATCAAGGTGGTTGGCCCTGTAGCCTCATTCAACTTTCCTGCAATCCGCTTCCCGATTTCAGCACATTCTGCCGGAGTGGTTCTCATCAGTGTTACATTGGTAGTATGCCGATGCAGCTGCCTGTCCCTAAACTTTTTGGGCACTTTATCGAGTGCGTGAAAATTGACCATATCCAGTGCGCCACAGGAAATAACCTGCGGGATACCAGCCCTTCCGGCTGCTTCAAGCCGGTCGGGCCCTGCGGAAAGCTCGCCGCCTACTACCTCATCACACCATTCGGTAGTGGTGAGATCTGCAACACCGGCGATATACCCGTCACGGATCATAGCCTCCATAGTTCGCCCGCCGGTACCTGTAGCATGAAATACCACAACTTCATAACCGGCCGCTTCCAGTTGTTCCCGTACGGCAGTGACGCATGGTGTGGTTACGCCAAACATCGTTGCTGCCAGCAGGGGTTTATCTTCATTATCCTCGCCATACCCCTGGCCGGCCATTCCGCAGACGGCCCCTGCAGCATTTGCCAGAACCTTTCTGGAGATTCGGTTCAAACCCGCGATATCAGCTACGGAGTAGATAAATGTGATGTCATTAATATCCACATAGGGACTGATATCACCGGAAGCAACAGATGACACCATAACCTTAGGAACACCGAAGGGCAATGTGCGCATGGCAGCGGTTGCAATGTTAGTTCCGCCTCCACCCCCCAGGCTTAGAACTGCGTCAAAACGGCCTTCGCTATACAGGCGGGGGGTTAACTTCTGTACTCCGGCCATCATTATTTCAAACGCCTGGTTTCTCTCAGCAGCCCTGCGCAGCTGTTCTAAGGCACGGCCTCCTGCGTTTGCTACTTCTCCGGCTGTTATATCCGGGGCAAGAGTCGGCTCACCCAATACCCCCACATCCATTAATAAAACCTTATAGCCTTTAGCTTTGATCAGATCCCGGACGAAAGCGAATTCTTCCCCTTTTGTATCGAAAGTACCGATAAGTAAAATTGTGCCGGACATTAATAGTCTCAGTTACTCTGAATGCGGTTAAAAAAAATCCAATAGCAGGTAGTTAAGTTTGCTGGCGTTCCCCCCTCTTAATAAAAAGGGTGCTACTTTAGCGGCCGGGGTGGCAGGCGTTGGCAGAGAACTACCCCCCCTGTTAACCCCTAATCAAGGCATGGCTGTATATTATTTCGTACTCAGTACCGTTTTTAAATCACACCAGGGTTCTTCATCAGAGACATCGACCATTCCGTCTTCATCCAGATCTGCAGCTGGTGACAGGATTGCGAGAAAAACTAAGGGTTCATCTCCGGCATTATACGTGGCATGAACCATATTCTCCGGTATAAAAACAGCCTCATCTTTGTTCAAGATGCGCGATTCTTCCTCCAGCCACTGTTCCGCTTTACCTGATAACACATAGATAATCTCTTCCATATTCGGGTGCCGGTGAAAAGGGTGTCCGTTCCCCGGTTCCACTTCAACGCGTACCGTTACAAGCTGTTTGCTTCCGGTTACGTCAGCCCTGGAAAGCCAGTGATGCAGTCCTCTTGGCAATTGTTCTGCTTTAACAGTGTCTTTAGTTAAAAAAAATTTCTTCATCAGTTAGTACTATAACTATGTTCATATTATCTATGCTGAATATTTCAGGCAGAATGCACGTGTCTTGATGATAAGAGAGCTGGCAGTCAGAGTAACCGTGCCGCACCACATATGCTCATCCCTCGTTGTCAGGCCACACCCACCCCGGGTTTAATTGTCGCTCAGCCATTTGATGCTATTCTTCAAAATGGTTCTGTAAGCTTCATGATGGTGAGACTCCCCGTCATGGCCCAGGGTGATGCATACAATCTGTCCCTTACCATAGTCTACAGTCCAAGCCACAGGGTATTCTTCTCCGGTATCCGGTTCAATTCCCTTTGCCAAGACATGAATGTCGGAACCTTCCCGGTCTTTTTCAAACCTGTAGAGCTCATCTTTGATAGTGAAAGTGGCCGGAACCGACTCCATTACAGGGTGATTTGGATCTACAACCTGAACCTTAAACTCTCCATATGGGCCGTGGCTCCTGCTTCCACCGCCTACCAGCTTCTGGTTGTATGCAGCCCAGTCATTCCAATTATACCAAATGGCAGCGTGCACCAGTAGAAGATCATTTCCCGACTCGACAAAGTCAAAGATGGATTGCCGGAGTTCTGGATCGGGCAACGGCTGATTGTTGCTTAAATAGAGTATGTCCAGCTCATCAAGTACGGCGAGAATATTTTTGGGCTGATCGGTGTATCGTACATTCGCCCCTGCTTCGGTCAGTATTTTGGAATCTTCGAGGTTGAACCAGCGGTCAAAATCATGGGAGCCGCCTCCACCGACTATGAGAATAGTTGGTGTGATGTTTTGGTTGCCGTCCTTTTTGATTTTCTCTGATGCTGTCTCCGTACTCCGCAGGTCCTCATCTGACAGGGAAACAACAGCTTTCCCTCTCTTTTCCTGATCCTGTTGAGGCTCGGAAAAAGCGACAGTTTCAAAAACCAACAAATTTAAAATTAAAAATAAAATATAAGGCATAGTCAGTGTCATTCTTTATTGCGGGCAACTATCATTTGATAAGTCAAAGCGCATGTTATCGGTAACACATCTTTACTTTATAGTAGTGTACATTGCTTTATTAATCAAGAATAGATCTTCTTATTTACCTGATTTATAACTATCAAGTACGGATCAAAT
>CALJMB010000322.1 GCA_937982515.1 uncultured Balneolaceae bacterium | reverse complement strand
CCTGACTCAGGTCATGCCGTATCCTGACTCTCCGCCCGGTGGGCGGAGAGGTCTGTAGCGGTGGGCTATTCGTCCTCTGGCGTAAGGACGGGATGGTGAGGGGACGGCCTCTCCCTGGCAAAGGCGAGCGGATGTGTTCGGCTGTATAAAGGAGGAAGCAAAAAACGTGAGGTACCATTTCCTCCCCGCTACAACAACGCCTGTCATGCTGAGCCTGTCGAAGCATCCCCCCGATGCAAAGGATGCACGCAACGGGGGCACAATGCCCCTCCTGCGGTCCGGCCCGGGCACGTGCCCTTTCCCAATGCATCCTCACCAGCAGGGGGATCCCTCGACGGAGCTCGGGATGACAGGTTTAGAGAGAGTATAAAACACGTGCCCCTTACCGGCACATCCTCACCGACAGGGGGGATGCCTCGACTGCGCCCCGTCCAAACCCCGGCGGGACTTCGCTCGGCATGACAGCATTACTTTCTGGAAGACGGGCTTTATTAGGATAGGAGGAAAAAGCCTCCGCCTGGTGAATTGGGGAGCCGGTTATACACTCCCGCCTCCACAGGGGCAGCCATTCACCCCTACATCCCCTAAAGGGGACTTTGGATTGTGTACTGGTTCAACAATGCCAGCAGATTCAGACGTGGCACATCTCGTTCCGGCACTTTGAAGTGGAACGCCCTCCCACTGATCCGATCACCCGGAGTGATCGGATCAGTATGGGAATAGGAGAGGGATGGGTAATCAGCTTTAATTGTACACTCGCCTGCGTTTTAGACTTCTGCCTTTTTTATGACTTCCAGTGTTTTTCTTAAACCGGTATGCGCCACCTCCTGGAGGTCGCGCTTCCAGTACTCCGGGTTGTAGAGTTCCAGTGATACGCATCCTGTATAGCCGATAGATTTCAGGTCTTTCAGCACCTGCGGCAGGGGCAAAATGCCATCGCCCGGGAACACGCGGTGCCCATCTTCCAGCTTTCCGGGAGCCGGAGAGGCCGGGGCATCGGCAAACTGGAAGATGGCTATGGCATCTCCCTGAAGCAGCTTCAGGCCCTCAAACCCACCCTCGCTGATGTACATATGAAAGGTGTCGGGGATAACCTTAGCCTCCGGATGATTGGCATCCAGGGCAACAGCGGCGGCCTGTCCCAGGCGTTTCAGTGGAAAGAATTTCACGAATACAATAGCCGGCTTAATGTTGTACTCGTTGATACCGATCTCTATGATATCCCGGTACCGGTCGGCCACCCACTTGGGGTCGAAGTGTTCTCCCACGGTGTTGGGGATGGTCTGGATATGCTCAGAACCGATGTCTGCGGCCATACGCATGCGCCTGCGGGTATCTTTAAGAGAATCGGCCCACCGCTCTTGTGTGGGAGGCAGGGCATTCCACAGGCCGATTACGCTGGGTACGAACAGCCCGAGATCCTTTATTTTTTTGCCCAGATCTTTCAGGTTGCCCCCCTGGTTTTCGTACTCTTCCAGCTCGCCATCCCACGGTTCAATGGCATCGTAGCCCGCTGCCGCTGCAATACGCACTTTTTCTTCCAGCGAAGCCGGACGGATGGTGGCTGTATCCAGGCAGACAGGCCAGGGGCTGATTCCGTTCTGATATCGTTTACCCTGTTCTTTAGCCTGATGGGATGTTGCTGCCGCCAGCTTTGGTAATGAGCTGCCCAGCACCCCCGCTGCACCCAGTTTGAAAAATGTCTTTCTCTTCATATGGAGATTTAATGATTTGTTGGTTTTGCGTTAATTGAAATGATATCCTGTTCATCAACAGATATACCCTTTTCCAAAACTCAGGATAAATAGTGATTATCGGGTAAATATAAAAATCTCCTTCCGGCCTCTTTTAACATGAGTTTGAGATAAGGATCAGACGTCACAAACTCTCCCCCAAGAGGAGAGTTCCTCAAGCCTTATTATATGTGTATACCAAATGCACGCGCGTAAGAGCCTTGTGAGTTGCGAGAAGAAGCTTGCCGTATTTTTTTATATTCCATGCAAATATTTGCATATGTTGGCGTGATTTTGTAAATGAGAAGGCTGATATTCCAAGATGGATGTAAACCCGGGATAGGCCGGTTGCGGTGGTTTGACTAGTAAAAGCATTGTTTGTTGTCAGTAGTCGCTCGTCATAGAAGGGAGTCCTGATAACCAATAATGCTGCGCGTGTTTGAGTGGCTAAATATAACGGCACCCTTTTTGAAGCATTATACTCATAAAAGTACGTGTTTTCTTGTGCAGCCCAACCGGAACAGACAATTAACATAAATTAAATTTTAATAGAAACGATGGTAACAACAGAATGTTCATTCCTTAAGTTTTATAAACTCCATGTATGGCCTGTTCTTTTTCTTTGCCTGGCTGCTTTTTGGGGATGTAATACGAATGAAACCGAACCTAAAATTATCAAACTTGAGGAGCAGGAAGCTGCTAAAAGAGCTGCTGAGATAGAAGAAACCACTTCGGCTGAACTGGCCGACGGGCTGGAATTGAATCTGTGGGCATCGGAAAGCCTGGTAGGTGATATTGTAGGAATGAACATTGATAACAAAGGACGGGCCTTTGTTACTGTTACGAACCGCAGCGGGGGTTCCGAGTTTGATATCCGCGGCTTCCGCCACTGGATGATTGAGTCGATCAGCTGGGATAAGGTGGAAGACCGGAAAGCTTTTCTGCGCCGGGAACTTGCCCCCGAGCGGAGCGACAGCAATACCTGGCTTCCCGACCGCAACGGCGATGGGTTGCACGACTGGCGGGACCTTACCGTAGAGAAAGAGGAAGTATATATTATTGAAGACAGCACAGGCGACGGTATTGCCGACCGGTCTCAGCTGTACATCTCCGGTTTTAACAGTGAGGAAACCGATGTAGCCGGAGCCATTTACTATTTCAATGATGAATTGTTTCTGGGAGTTGGCCCCGATCTGTGGAGGCTCAAAGACACCGACGGAGATGGGATGGCAGACCAGAAAGAATCCATCAGCTACGGCTATGCCATCCATATAGGATTCAGCGGACACGGCATGTCGGGACTCACCATGGGTCCGGACGGTAAGATTTACTGGGGTATCGGTGACATTGGTTTTAACGTAGTAGACCAGGATGGCAAGCGGTGGTACTATCCCAACCAGGGAGGCATTTTGCGTAGCAACCCTGATGGCAGCGATTTTGAAGTATTTGCGGCAGGAGTCAGAAATACCCATGAGTTTGTTTTCGACAAGTACGGCAACCTTATCACCGTAGATAACGATGGAGATCATGCAGGAGAACACGAACGGCTGGTTTATCTCATCAACGGCTCCGACAGCGGTTGGCGCACTAACTGGCAGTTCGGCAAGTATGTGGATCCCAAAAACAATGACTACAAGGTATGGATGGACGAGGAATACTTCAGGCCCAGGTTTGAAGGTCAGGCCGCTCATATCCTGCCCCCGCTTGCGCCCTACCATAGCGGGCCGGCCGGTATGTCCTACAATCCGGGAACGGCTCTGAGTGAGGAGTGGGCCGATCATTTCTTTGTAGCCGAATTTGTGGGGGCGCCGGCCCGATCGGCTATTCACGCTTTTACACTTGAACCCAAAGGCGCTTCATTTGAACTGCTTGAAACTCAGCCGATTATGAAGGGCGTGCTTGCCACGGGTATGGACATCGGTCCCGACGGTGCACTTTACTTTACCGATTGGATTGATGGCTGGGGCACCAAAGACAAAGGCCGCATCTGGAAGCTGGATACCCCTTCGACAAAGGGTTCGGATATACGTAAAGAAACGGAACGTATTCTTGCTGAAGGTTTTTCCTCCAAAACCGGAGACGATCTTTTTGATTTATTAAGACACCCCGACATGCGTGTGCGGACGGGGGCGCAGTTTGAGCTGGTCAGACAGAATGCAACTGAGGCACTCATGGCAGCGATCAGCCAAACCGATCACCAACTGATGCGGGTGCATGGCATCTGGGGAATGGGGCAACTTGCCCGGGGGAAGGCGGAACTTGCAGAGCCACTGACAGAATATCTCAGGGATTCCGACCCTGAAATTCGGACACAGGTTGCAAAGATACTGGGGGATATCCGGTATAAACCTGCGGCAGAGTCTATAATACCGTTACTAAAAGATGAATACGCCCGTGCCCGTATGTTTGCCGCGGAAGCTCTCGGCCGTATGGAGCATCAGCCGGCTGTACAGCCCATCGTGGATATGCTGGAAGCTAACAATGACGAAGACGTCTACCTGCGCCACGCAGGGGCCATCTCCCTGGCCCGGATAGGAGATGCCGAAACCGTTACGGCCCTGCATGATCATCCCTCCGCGGCTGTTCGGGTAGCTGCTGTTGTTGCCCTGAAGAGAATGGAAGACCCGGGTGTAGCTGAGTTCCTCAGTGACAGCGACGAGTTTGTGGTAACCAACGCAGCCCGTGCTATCAATGACGACCACCAAATCAAAGAGGCTTTGCCCGACCTGGCCCGCATGCTCGATCAAAACAGGTTTATGAACGAACCCTTGCTACGTCGCGCCATCAACGCAAATCTGTACAGCGGCACACCCGAAAACGCAAAGAGGCTGGCAGAATTTGCAGTTAGAGAAGGTGTCCCGGAAGAGATGCGGATTGAAGCGCTGGCTACGCTGAGCGTATGGGATAACCCCTCTACGCTGGACAGGGTTACCGGGCGGTACCGGGGAGAGATTGAGCGCAACCCAGCAGTTGCGCGTCAAGCCATTGAACCGGTTATTAGCCAGCTTTTAACGGAGGGAAGCACCCCCGTTAAAATTGCAGCTATTGAAACAGTGGGCAAGCTGTCTTATGCAGAGGCGTATCCCGCTCTGATTAGCATGCTCAAGGAAGACGCCGCTACAGGGGTGAGGATTGCGGTGCTTCGTGCTCTGCAAGAAGGAAGCTACAGTCAGATAGAAGAGGCGGTGGGAATCGCTCTTGAAGACCCGCAGCAGAATGTACGCATGACGGCACTCAGTATGATTCCCGCTTTGGATATTGCGGAAGAACGGAAAGTGGATCTGCTGGCTTCAGTATTGGGCAGCAAGTCAGTTGTTGAGCAGCAAAGCGCACTTGAAGCCCTCGGCGCTCTGCAGAGTGAGGCAGCATATAAAATTCTGAACCGGCAGCTCGATAAGTTCGCTGATGATGAACTTATGGCAGAAGTACAACTGGAGCTGATTACTGCCGTTGAGCGGAGCAGCTCTGAAGAGTTAAAAAGCAGACTGGCAGATTACCGCTCAGCCAGAGAGAATGAAAACTCAGTGGAGGCGTACCGTGAATCACTGTGGGGTGGCAGTGCTGAAAGAGGCCGGCGTATTTTTTATCGCCATGAAGGAGCCCAGTGTACCCGATGCCACGCCATAGACGGTCGGGGTGGAGATGTCGGACCCGATTTAACCCATATAGCCCGCATCTTGTCGAGAGATCAGCTGCTGGAATCGCTTGTTGACCCGGGGGCGCGCATAGCACCCGGTTATGGCGTTGTAACGGCTACACTGAACAGTGGTGAAAAAGTGCAGGGTATCGTGGTGGAAGAAAGTGAAAAATGGTTCACTATTCGTACCGGCGAGGGAGAACATATAACCATGCAGAAATCAGATGTTGCAGAACGCATCGACCCGCCTTCGGCTATGCCACCCGTGGGAGAGGTATTAACCCGGAGCGAACTTCGCGACTTGGTAGAGTTTTTAAATACTCTGGAGTAGGCCCGGCAGAATCAAAGCTATGAGGTTAAATGACATCAGGACCCCGGGGTTTTCAAAACCCCGGGGTTTTTTAGGATATAGGAGGGAGATATTTCTCTGGGATTTTTCAGGAAGGTTTTAAGAAATCCCCTAAAAACTAAAGCAGACTATAAATTACTACGCCTCCTGTGATGATAGTGAAGGAGAAAGCAATGATTGCCAGGAGACCGTCATGGCCAATTATAGAAAGGCCAAACGCAGTGAGAGCAAGGCCGGCGCCGTTAGCACTGAAAGGCACCAACTCCATTACCGGCATGGCCAGGGCAATGATCATGCATACAATGGCAATGACATAGGTAGCGGTACCTGTAGTAAATTTGTTAAGCCGCTGCTTCACGTAACGATCGATAAACTGAGCCGGTTTTCGTACCCATTTAAGACCCTTTTTAAGCTTTTTCTGTTCAATCGATCGTTTCAGCAGCCAGCCGGGGAGCCAGAAATGCTCAATGCGCAATAATAGCTGGATGGCGATCAAAAACACGATCATACCCATAATTGAAGGTACCCCCGGGATGTCGCCGATAACAGGGGCCAGAGTGATGATGCCGGCCACAAGAAGCAGAGGACCGAACGAACGTCGCCCTACGACATTCAGGATATCTTCCAATGTTATATGGTCGCTGCCCTGATCGGCCGCTTCCTCTATCTTGTCAAGCAATTCTTCTAAGTTCGCAGGTTCCCGGTTCTCGCCCATTGAGTTATTGACTTGCTATGATATCTGTTACGTTCTAACGTAAATAAGTGGTATAGGATCCGGGTCTTTATATAGACGATCATCCTAAGCCATAGCCGTTTGCTCCGGGGCTTATAGTAGGAGATAGCTGTGCTACCGCCCGGAAACAGACAGGGCTATTTGGACAGCAAGTGACCGGCGGGGATAGCCGGAGTGCGGGGCAGTCTTATTTATTCTATCGGATGACCAAGCCGGTCATCCGATGGGATATTTGCTGTGGCCGGATGTCAGTCAATCCAGCCGCCTTTTTTCAACTCCCTCAAATGTCATCTTCACCGGCTTGATATAGCCATTTTCGTCAAAATACAACCGGTCGATGCTTACCACCCGGTGATGTGGATTGTCGGTGTCAAGCGGCCGGCGGTGGTACACGATGTAATAATCATCAGAATCCGGAACATGAATTACAGAATGATGTCCGGCGCCCGTGGCAACGGTTGAATCCTGCTGCAGGATCTTTCCAACACGGTTGAAGGGTCCGAGGGGAGAGTCGGCAGTAGCATAGGCCACGCTGTAATCGGGACCCATCCATCCGCCTTCTGACCACATGAAGTAATATTTCCCGTTTCGCTTTAATACGAAAGGTCCTTCCACGTAATTCTCCGGGGTAACTTCTTTGTATAAGGTTCCGTCATCGAAGGGTTTCAGGCTCAGCAGGTCATCGCTTAACTTAACCACATTGCAGTGTCTCCATCCACCATAATACATGTAGAGTTGCCCGTCACTATCCCGGAACACGTACGAGTCTATCGGCTGAGCACCATTATGAAATTCATTAATCAGCGGCTTTCCAAGCGCATCTTTAAACGGCCCGGCCGGGTTATCCGCTACAGCTACGCCGATCCCGCCGACTTCCTCATTATTCTGGATGTCATTTGCAGAGAAGAACAGGTAATACTGGTTATTGGCTTTGATGATGGATGGCGCCCATATTGCATACGAAGCCCATTTCACATTCTGCACATCCAGCACGTGTGAATGTTTAGTCCAGTTCACGAGGTCTTTAGAAGAAAAAGCATCAAAAAATGTCTGAATCAGGTATTGTTTGTTAATGGCATGTTTTCTCATCTGAATTTGCTCAGGAGTAAATTCAGATGAAGTATCCGGTTCGCCAAAATGATCGGAATAGGTAGGATAGATCCAGTATTCATCGCCAAAAACAATACCCTCAGGATCGGCGTACCAACCCTCGAATACCGGGTTTCCGGCGCGTTGGTTTTCTTTGCCGGATGGGGATTCTGTTTGAGCGCAGGAGATTAACAAGGCAACAGAGAGGCTGAAAAGAGCAACTAGTTTTTTCATAGTGAGTAAATTCAATGGTACTGTATAAACTGTAATTTAATTATAACATATGTTTGGTTTGAGGCAGCATGCTTTGCTCCAGGCGTCATAGCGCTATCGCATAGGTGTGTATGGCTTTCACTGTATCTGCGCCACCTGATTTGAAGATACAGACGTCGCAAAAGGCGAGAGCGATGTGTTCGCCGCCATGCCACTCTCCGTGAATGGCAGCCTCATTCCCGTGCGTGATGATGTCGTGTACAATCAGCTTACTGATGGGAGAGGGGATGTGCGTATTCAGCTTTTCCAGGAAAGCTTTTTTACCCGTTACCGTTTTGCCGCCTATTATATTCCAGGTAACATTGTCGTTGAAGGATTTAGAGATATGATTCTGGTCGCCCTCGGCTATAGCGACATACAGATTTTTGAGGAACAGCTTTTTAGGAGCGTTTCCACAATCTTCGGGGATGATCTGAATTTCAGGCATGGCAGAGTTGGTATGAGTTGTCGGGTTAGGACGTATAGATAATTAACATACGATCTGTCTTCATGGGTCCTGTTTTACCAAACTATAGAAGTTAACAAAACTGTCAGTATTTTAAAGCTCTTATGATTTTTGCCACTAAACACCAAAATACAAAACAGTGGCTTTTCTATGGTTTCGTACTTATAGGTAACTAACAGAGACGCTCTCAATAATAAATTCGTATCACAATACGACGATTGAGGGCACGGTTCTCGATAATATTATTACCCAGTGAGTCCGTGTGGGCTATGACGGGGCGGGTGTCGGCGTAGCCGGAGGCTTTCAGATGGTCGCCTTGCAGCCCTTCTTCCATGAAGTAGCGCACAACGCCGGTTGCACGCGCTGCAGACAGCTCCCAGTTGGAGGGGTAACGTTCTGTGCGGATCGGTACATTATCGGTGTGGCCTTCTACATCCACTTTGAACTCGTAATAGCCGAGATCATTGATGGCGGCAGTCACTTTTTCAATGATCTCTTCGCCGGTAGGCAGCAATATAGCCTCGCCGGAATTGTAGAAGGAACTGCTGTTAAATGACAGCTTAATGCCTTCCCGGCCAAGATCGATATTCACCAGTCCGGCCTCGCGTTCAGTTGCCAGTTTCTCGTCCAGATCTTTCTTAATCTCAGCCAGCGGAGTACGGACGTTCTGCTCTTTGCTTATTTCAGACCGAAGGCCTTCTTTCATCTGCTCCCATAGATTCAGGTCTACATAGGATACCGCTATCAAAACAGCAAAGAAGACCAAAAGCAGGGTAATCATGTCACTGTAGGTCAGCAACCACTCCTGGTCTTCCACGTGCATTTCTTCCTGGAGGGAATGCCTCAGGCCGTTATTTCGGTTGTTATTACCCCGCAACACTAGCCCCCATTACTCCGGATGTGTTGAGCTCTTCTTCCTGCTGGTTAAAATCGTTGATCAGATAAGCAGACAACTTGTCTTTAATGAAAAAGGATGATTTTTTTTGATTGATAAGCAAGATGCCCTCCATTATAAACTGATCTCTGAACATATTCATCTGAGCGGCATTTTTAAGCTTTTCGGCTATTGGATAAAAGATAAACCGGGCCAGGGATACACCATAAAGGGTGGTTATAAGTGCCGTAGCGAGGCCAGGTCCCATAGCCGAGGGGTTTTGCAGTTCGCCCAGCATAATCACCAGACCAATCAGTGTACCAAACATCCCGAAAGAAGGGGCGGCTGCTCCCATGGAGCGTAGCACTTCTACCACTACCATATTGTGGTAGTACGTTTCTTCAATATTACTTGCCCCGAATTCGCGGATTTCCTCATTGCTGTAGTTGGTGCCGATAAGCGAGAACAGGTAGCCGGATATTTCTTTATTTTGCTCTTCCTGAAGGTTATTTAGTGCCTGTACACGTTTTTGGCGGATTTCTTCATTCCAGCGGAGAATATTTTGCAGGTCTTGTTTCAGCATTCTGTTGTTGAATTTGCCCTGACTGAACAGATAGAATATGCTTAGAAAGGCTTTACCCACATAGCGGGGCTGATAGGTAATAAATACGGCATTCAGGACGCCTCCCAGTACGATGAAAAGACTGGGAAAATTCAGAAAAGTGTATTGGGAGAGAGCCGGAATCAGGTCGAAATAACTGGTGGTGCCGATGGTTTCGGTAATACCAATGGCTACCATGCCCATACTGAAAATCACACCGATGATGTTAGTAACCGATAGTTTCATGCTTGGTTCATTCTGTGCTTCTGTTTCTTGTTTTAGTGCCCCATAAGATTGACTGTGTTTGCCATTCTAAGGGCAGATATGGCCGCATCATGCTATTTCCGGGATGTGGACTCGTCTGTAGAAGAGGGAGGGATACTTTAAAGTATGTTTTGGTTCTTTTAAATTATCCTTCCCCGATTTTCTAAGGGCTAAAGCCTGGTCAGCTTGTGGTCCTTTTCAACCCCCGGCTTAAAAAGCCGGGGCAATTTATCGAATCCGGATACCGATGGATCTTTTATGTTTTATATATGTGCTAATAATTGTCTGAAATCCTTTTGCCGCAGTTTAATAGTTACAGTGATAATTGCTCCGGCCTCCAGGCCGGGGTGATATTATCCATAAACACAGAGCGCTTCAGCTCTTTCGGTACCGGATAAAAAAGCAATATTCCCGATCTTATTTACCCGCCTTGATTGCTTCTATCAAGTCTTCCAGTTCCGGTATGTTGGGCAGTGGCAAATCAGGGTTGAGTTCCACTGCACGGCCCCAGTTATCACGCGTGGCGTTCCGGTTCCCCAGCATGAAGTGGATAGTCCCCTTCAGAGCGTAGGCATCGGCTGTTTCTGCTATATCAAGTGTTTGATTAAGCAGTTCCAGGGCTTCACTGTATTCTTGCAGATAAAACAAATCCTGTGCTCTCCTGAACTTAGATAGCACCTGGCGAATCTGGTCGCCGTTGGCGGGAACATCTTGTGCGGTACGTTCACTTTGGTCCGCGTTTTGCCGAACTTCTCCTGAAGCGGGCGTCTGGGTCCGCAGAGGTTCCTCTCTGAATACCGTATCTTTTGATACCAGACTTACACCACTCAGGTCAAGGTAAAAATCATCCTGTTTGGGATCCAGTTCCAGTTGTATTTCGGAACTTTTGTTCGAGTACCTCAGGATCAGGCGCTCTTCTCTGGACACCGGCTCTTCCGACAGCCGCGTACTCATGTCTTCCATCAACTCTATAAGGGAAGCATTGAACTCTTTATCTTGTACGGTTCGCGCGGAGGAGGCACATCCGGCCAGTAGCACAAAAGCCAGCAGGACGGCTGGGTTAGTTGCGTGTTTAGAAATGAACATAAGCTTTTGCTCCATAACCAAATTTGGAAAATGTGTAGATATTTCGCGGGGCATTCCTGTTCCGGATGTAGCTTTCGGAAAGAAAGGCGGTTGAGTAGACTTCAAAGCCGATATTTCTGGTGAGGTTGAACATCAGCGAAGGTTGTAGCATTAGCAGTTCTCCCTGCCGTTTGCCCAGAGGTATCCAAAGTCCGGCATCTACCCCCAGCATAAAACGGTATCCGTCTATGTCGTCAACTTTCTGTGATATGGCCTGGTCAAAATTCAGCCCGAACTGCCAGAAGTAGGTGTTAAAGGAGGGGGAGTCCAGCGAGCGGGTGAAATTGAGTCCTGTAGAAAATCCAAAGTAGTTACTGTTATCGCTGCTTAGCGGCTGCCGGTAAATGTAGTTGATGCTGTAAAGCAGCGATGGGGTATTTATTTGTTCGGAAGTACCGCCTGCTTGCGTGAACGAATCATTCTTCAGTGCACCAATTCCGAATTGGAAAACCGTTCTTTTGCCTGGATCTTGTTCTTCGTCTTTCACTCTGGAAGACTGAAAACTTTTCGACCAAACAATTTGCCGCGATGCCGGGTTCATGATCCGGATAGAAACAAACAGTATTTGTGATCCATGTCTCTCGAGGGTGAGCTCCGCCAGCCCGCTTACAGAATACTTGGCCGAGATACTTTCGAGGAGCTCTGGCGACATATCGGGCATCGACCGGCCTTTGATGTTCATGATCCTGAGAGTGGAGTCACTGCCTACAATTCTCAGCTTATCTGTTGGCGTCAATTCAGCCGGAGATATAATATCGACAGTGGTCAACTCTTTTAAAGCGGCTTCTATGCGGCTTTTTATATACGTAACCGTTTCAGAAGTAAACCGGCTGGGATCATAATTGATTTTATAAACGGCCAGCCGCTGTACGCTCACCGGAAAGTCGTCTACCTGACTTTCCATCTGCTGTACGATCAGCTCGATCTTTCCGAAGTCGGTTGGGGCAGAGGGCTGCCCCACACCATTGAATGGCATCAGCACCACAATTAGAATTATGCCTGACAGTACTCTCATGTGTATCAATTCGTAGATTTTAGGTAATGCCGGATTTCCTGCAGAAGAGCCTTGCGGGCTAATTCAACTTCTTCGGCACTCGCTTCATGCATATTAGCCAGTTCAGAAAGTATAAGCTGTTGCTCCCGTTTGGGTCGTACACTTAATACTTTCTGCTTAATAGCATCGCTTGCGTTATACAGTGCCGGGATAATCCTGTCTGTGTCTAGGTTTTCTATGCTCGCCTGGAGCACCTCATTCTTGAGTTTTGGGAGGTCTTCAAATGAGATAAAGTATCTTCTGATCTTCTTGGCCAGTTCCAGATCTTGCTCAGCTATGGAGCTTACAAAATCTTCCTGCTCATCCACCGGCAGGTTGTCTATAGTATTGAGGATAGAATCGACGCCATCAGCTGCCACATATTTCATGTCCGAAACGGTCAGCGCTTTTGAGGAAAAATGGGAGGCTACTTTCTTGTAGATAGAAACAGGAATATTGTTGATTTTACCCATCTTGACCAGCACCGACAGTTTTTTTTGTTCGGGCATACGTTGCAGTACATAGCCGGAGCGTTCACCGGCTACCTGAGCTAATAGAATAGAGGTCATTTCATCTGATTCATCTTTAACCAGATGCAACAGTTGCTGGTTGGTCATCTGTCCCAGAAACTCAAACAGATCGGTTTCGGGTGGTGGGATGCTTAATGAATTCTGAGCATCCCGGACGCTCTTTCTGAAGCCAGCCGCTTCTTCTGTCTTCTCATCAAAGGGCAGTTCATCCATGCCGGAGAGGCCAAACTGTAGGGAAGTGGCCTGTTCTTCGGTAAGATGTGGTTTCAGAATATCCAGAAGCTTGGGATCTACACTGTGTATGCTTCGTACCGCGCGTACAATGCCTTCTTCCTTATCCTTCTCTATCCAGCCCGAAATAATACTTGAAACAAGTTGTGGGTTACTGACACAGGCGTGGGTGACAAACATTTTGTCGCTTTCGAAACGGCCTCGTATTTCAGGGGTGATTTCTCCTGTCTCAGCTTCCAGCAACAGCCTGGGCACTTCTCCGGTACCATTTTCGGCAGGAAGTTGTGGGTAGTACTGAATTTCAGGCTCCAGTTCGGGCACATTGTCCCTTCGGCTGCGAAAAGCCATATAGAGAAGTAGCAGCAGTATTATAAATCCCAAGGCAGCAATGAGGTATAAAAGTTGCCGGGGGTCGCTCCAGTCAATACCTAAAAACTCTTCTCCTCCTGTAGCTCGTATCGGATCTTGCTCAGCTGCCACTATAGCCTCCGCAGAATCTTGGGTTGCCCGTGGTTGGAGGGTATCGAGAGTTTTGGAATTACGTGGAAACGCTCTTCGGTCAACCTCAACAATATCTCCCCGCCTGGGGTCGGCATTACTAACCATGAGGGCCGCTTCACCTATAAACTCCAGATCGTCGACAGAGTAGGAGGTATCGACCAGTATCTTAATGCTGAGGCGGTTGAGTTCCAGGCGGGAATCAAAACCGGTAGCTTGCAAGCTGTCCTGAAGCTGTTCTTCATTCTGCAGGCCGGGGGGTAAAAACGGCAGGCCCGGCAGGTTTTCTAGTTGCGGAACACGCGGGGGCTTAACCACTTCAAAGCCTTTGGGAACCATTACTTCTCTTATATAAGCTTTGACATCGACAAGGAATGTGTTGCCAGAGTAATACTCTTTCAGTGCACGATTTAATACATGCTCATAATAGTTCTCATACTTAGCCGCTTCTTCCTGTATGTCCGGAACAGATGATTGGCCGGCCGGAATCTGAGCCTGAGCTATCCCCGCAAGCAACGATATAGCTATACCGGTTGCAAGTATCCCGTTCTTTACCATGTTCATAGCAAATGAAGAATTATTTCTGTCTGAACCCTATATAACAAACACCCAAAAAAGTAACTATTACAATAATATCTTATTCCTAGATACTAGTCACTAATGATAATGCTAATGGACAATATACAAAAATTTTTTATGTGCTGTATTACATTAAAATGTTTATTGGTATAAAATTATAATGGGAAATTGAAGATTGTGAATTGACGCACGAAATTTGGGAGCATATTATGTTATTTAAATAACTAATGTGTTGGTTTCCTAATCAACCTTTACTCAGAGTCATATTGACTGATTTCAGTGCTGTGTTTGTTACTTGAAATAAGTTTTGTTAACATGTGTTGCAGAGAAAGCCGGATCTTCAAAAGAAAGGTTGATCAAGGAAGAAGTCGGCTCAGATGCGTCTGAAAACCAATTATAGTCTGAGACTATCCCGGCAATAATTCCTTTCGATTGGCTAGTTTTCATAATTATCAAGATCTTGGGGCAGTAGCTAACCGGCCTGAAAAGAGCGACCAGATCCGGCTTTTAAAAGTTTATCTTACAGTTAACTTTGCTTATATTCCAGGTTGCGCGCCTAAGCAGAGAAGATAGCACATAATCTTTCAGGTAGATTGTAGATGTTTAATTAGACTTAGTCTAAGTCTTTTGAAATTTCTAACGCTCGTTCCTGAAGTATCAAACTAACGATCACAAATCTTTTCAGTTAATATGAGTACTGAAGCACTTGAGTCCATGGTTGGTGGTGAGTACAAATACGGTTTTACCACCAATGTTGAATACGAAGAATTCCCCAGAGGTATAAATGAAGATATTATCCGCGAGATTTCGCGACGGAAGGATGAGCCGGAATGGGTAACAGAGTTTCGTCTTGAGGCTTATGAAAAATGGAAGCAGATGGAAGAACCCAACTGGCATAATGTACATTACGAGTCGCCTGATTTCGAAAACATCCAATATTATTCAGCTACCAAAAAGAACAACGGGAAAAGGCCTGAAAGCCTGGATGACGTCGATCCTGAAATTATAGCGACTTACGAGAAGCTGGGTATACCTCTGCAAGAACAGAAGCAGCTGCAGGGCATAGCAGTTGATGCTATATTCGACAGCGAATCCATTTTTACTACCTTTAAAGAAAAGCTAAAGGAGGAGGGAGTAATATTTTGTTCCATCTCTGAGGCCATTCATGATTATCCTGAAATAGTAAAAAAGTATCTGGGCACAGTTGTACCCAAGGGCGATAATTTTTATGCCGCTCTGAACTCAGCGGTCTTCTCGGATGGGTCTTTTTGCTACGTTCCTAAAGATACTGTCTGTCCCATGGAACTCGCATCCTATTTTCGTATTAACAACGAACAGAGCGGTCAGTTTGAACGCACGCTGATTATCTGTGAAGAAAACAGCAAAGTAAGCTATCTCGAAGGGTGTACAGCCCCTAAATTTTCCAGCACTCAAATGCATGCCGCCGTGGTTGAACTTGTAGCGCTTGAAAATGCAGAAATCAAGTATTCTACCATTCAGAACTGGTATTCAGGTGATGAAAAAGGCCAGGGGGGGGTGTTCAATTTTGTGACAAAACGGGGGCATTGTCGCGGCGACAATTCTAAAATATCATGGACCCAGGTTGAAACCGGTTCAGCCATTACCTGGAAATATCCAAGTGTAATTTTACAGGGTGATAATTCGGTAGGTGAATTCTTCTCTGTTGCTGTTACAAGTAACAGGCAGCAAGCCGACACGGGCACAAAGATGATCCATATCGGTAAAAATACTACCAGTACTATTATCTCTAAGGGTATTTCCGCCGGAGAATCGAATAACAGTTATCGCGGACAGGTAAAAATCAGTTCACGGGCAGAAAATGCCAAAAACTATTCGGTGTGCGACTCGATGTTGATCGGGCAAACTTGTGGTGCTCATACATTTCCATACATCGAATCTGCAAACCCAACCGCAAAGGTCGAGCACGAAGCAAGCACCAGCCGGGTAGGTGAAGATCAGATCTTTTATCTGCAACAGCGGGGTATGAGCGAAGACGATGCCGTATCCCTCATTGTTAACGGTTTCGCCAAAGACGTGCTCAAGGAGCTGCCTATGGAATTTGCTGTTGAGGCTGACAAATTACTCGGCATTAAGCTGGAAGGCAGTGTGGGTTAGATTTCAAGTGTCGGTTTGAGAGCGGAGCTTACTCAAAAGCGTAGCACAGGGCACACAACATCAGTAAGAAGAGAATTCCATGCCTCTGTGTATTCTATGCTCGACCCATGCACTAATTAAAAACACATAATTCAAAATAAAATTATCGCAACGTGTTAAAAATAAAAGACTTACATGCAGTTGTAGAAGAGGATGGAAGTGAAATTCTCAAAGGTGTAAACCTGACCATCAATAAAGGTGAAGTTCATGCCATTATGGGTCCTAACGGAAGTGGTAAAAGTACACTTTCAAAGGTTGTGGCAGGGCATCCGGCCTATGAAGTGACCGCAGGTGATATTCTTTTTGAGGGAGAAAGCATTTTGGAACTTGATCCCGAGGAGAGAGCGCATAAAGGTATTTTTCTTGCTTTTCAATATCCTGTAGAAGTGCCTGGCGTAACGAACAAAACGCTGCTTCGGCAAGCCTACAACACCATTGCCAAGGCACAGGGCAAAGAGGAGTTGGACCCGATTGAATTCGAAGATTATGTGGCTGAACGGATGGAAGTAGTTGAGATGAGGCCTGAATTTCTGGAACGCAGTGTTAATGCCGGCTTTAGCGGCGGAGAAAAAAAGCGTAATGAAATTTTCCAGATGGCCGTACTCAATCCCAAGCTGTCTTTTTTGGATGAGACAGATTCGGGCCTCGATATTGACGCATTAAAAGTCGTGGCAGAAGGCATCAACCAGATTTCCGGTAAAGAAAATTCCATAGTGATGGTTACTCACTACCAGCGTATTCTGGACTACATTGTTCCGGATCATGTACACGTTATGGTGGATGGCCGAATCGTTAAATCGGGTGAGAAAGACCTTGCCCTGAAGCTCGAAGAGCAAGGCTACGATTGGCTTGCTGAAATTCCATCTGCAGCTGTAAACGGACAGAAATAAATGACTACACTGAAGAAAAAAGAACAAACCTTTTTAATAGATCTGCTGGATTTCCAGGATTCATTGAATGGAAATTCTGAATTCGTGGATAACGTACGAATGAAAGGAGCAGATGAGGTGAGGAATACTCCTTTCCCTCATAGCAAGGACGAAGAGTGGCGGTTTATCAGCCTCCGGGATCTCTATTCCGATTCGTACCAACACGTGTCTGTTTTGGAGGAAAAAGATCCCGATTTAAGGGATTATTTTCTGCCTGAGTGCGCTAACTCCCGGCTTGTATTCATCAACGGGGTGTTTTCCATCAAACACTCTTCAGTTGAGGCACTCCCTGACGATATAGTCATTGACAGCCTGGCCCGGCTCGCAGCCAGTGACAATCCCCTGGTAAAAGAGCACTTGAATAAGTATACCACTTTTGAAGGGGACGTCTTTTCCTCTTTCAGTGATGCTTTCTTACAGGATGGCGCCTTTATTTACGTGCCTAAGGGCAGGAAAATCGATACACCTATCCATCTGTTGTTTGTTCAGACTGAAGCAGACATAACCTATTTTACCACATCGCACAGTGTTATTGTAGCTGATGAAGGATCTGAAATCACGGTGGTTGAAGACCATATCGGCCTTGGTGATAATAAGTATTTCAATTTGCCGGTAGTAGAAGTGAGCGCCGGAAAGGAGGCTTATGTCAAGCATACCAAAATACAGCGCGACAGCCAGGAAGCAATTCATATTGCCCGAACCTCGGCTTTCGTTGAAAAGCATGCCAATTACGAATCGTATACGATTACGATCGGAGCCAAACTTTCGCGTAATGAGCCCCGTATTTCACAGCGAGATGAAGAGGTCAAATTTACTGTGGACGGACTGGTACTCATCGATGGCGAGCAGGTTTCGGATACACATTCTGTGATGGATCACCGTTTCCCTCATTGCGAGAGCCACCAGCTGCATAAGTGTGTGATTATTGATAAGGCGCATTCGGTGTTCAACGGAAAGATTTTCGTACGACCGCACGCTCAGAAAATTGATTCTTTTCAGGAAAACAGAAACTTGTTGCTTTCCAGAAAAGGCCTTGTCAATACCAAGCCTCAGCTGGAGATTTTTGCCGATGACGTGGTTTGTACACACGGTGCTACAATAGGACAACTGGATGAGGAAGAGGTTTTCTATCTGAAAAGCCGCGGGCTGAATGAAAAGCAGGCAAAAGAACTTCTTATTTATGCTTTTGCTCTTGAAACAATTGAAAATATTACTGTCGATTCCGTTCAAAAGCTACTGGTTGATGAAGTGCATAATTTTACGGAACGACAGCTTCATTCCGAATTTACCATTTAATAAATGCCTGAAGCATCTGCTGCCATATCAACCTCCAATATAGATTTCGAAAGCATCCGAGATGATTTTCCGGTGCTCTCACGGCAGGTCAAGGGGAAGCCGCTTGTCTACTTAGATAATGCTGCTTCCAGCCAGATGCCGGTGCAGGTAGCCGACCGAATAGACCGGTACCACAGGAATGAACACGCTAATGTACACCGGGGTATTCATACGCTTAGCCAGGAAAGCACCGACGCTTACGAAGATACGCGAGAGAAAATACGCCGGTTTATCAATGCTGAATACAAGCATGAGATCATCTACACTACCGGAACTACGGACTCTATCAACTTGGTAGCAAATAGTTTTGGCCGGACGTTTGTAAGAGAAGGTGATGAAATTCTTGTAACCGAAATAGAACATCACGCTAATATAGTGCCCTGGCAGATGATAGCTGAACAGACAGGGGCTGTTGTCCGCGCCATTCCTGTAAATGACCGTGGTGAGGTTATACTGGAAGAATACCTGGACTTACTTGGCAAGAAGACGGCTATTGTTGCGGTCGGACATGTGTCCAACGCACTTGGCACTGTTCACCCTGTTAAAGAGATGATCCGGGAAGCTCATAAGTACGATGTGCCTGTACTCGTTGATGGCGCCCAGGCTGTCCCGCACGGCGTGGTAGACGTACAGGACCTTGATGCCGACTTTTATGCCTTTTCCGCCCATAAAATGTGCGGGCCTACGGGATTCGGCATACTCTATGGAAAAGAGAAGTACCTGGATCGGATGCCTCCGTACCGCGGAGGAGGAGACATGATCGATAAGGTCAGTTTTGAGGGAACAACTTACAACACCCTGCCGCATAAATTTGAAGCCGGCACACCGCCCATTGCAGCAGGTATAGGTTTCGGATCTGCCATAGATTATCTGAATAAAATTGGTATGGATCACATCGCTGCCCGGGAGCACGAGTTGCTGGAATATGCGACAGAGCAACTGCTGAGTATTGATGGACTGAAAATAATCGGTACTGCCAAAGAAAAAGCTTCCGTGATTTCTTTTGTGCTTGATGAGATCCACGCGCATGATGTAGGTACCATTCTGGATCAACATGGCATCGCTATCCGGACAGGACATCACTGTGCTCAGCCAACGATGCGGCGCTTCAATATACCGGCTACTGCCCGGGCGTCTGTTTCATTCTATAATAATAAGGAAGATATAGACCGGCTGGTGGAAGGCATTAAGGAAGTGAAGAATTTATTTGCCTCCATGTGATACGAGGTGGTACTACAAAGTTACACAAGGAGAAAAGACCTTCAGTAATTTCTGTGTTTGCTTCACGTAACCCTGTGGCATAAGATAACCATTGGGTTAATAAGTTTAAGTCTTGAATGCCGGATTCTTTCCGGGAAACTATATTTTATTTATATTCGTTCTAAACAGCGAACTACCGAACTAGAATTTAACAATTAGCCATGCCAAAGATTAAAGAAATAGAACGTACCCCTAATCCCGATGCCATGCGGTTTGTGTTGGGAGAGCCAATAACCAGAGGTGTTACTAGATCTTTTGAAAATGCCGGTGAGGCAAAAGATGACGAATTGGCTTCGGCACTTTTCGCCATTGATCACGTTATCAACGTATATTATGTAGATAAGTATGTAACCGTTACCCAGGATGGTAAAGCGGTTTGGTCTGAACTGCTGCGAAAGTTGGCCCCGCCAATACGAGAGGCAAAACCCCAAATCGATGTCATAGAGGATGACGAAGTTCACGCATCCAGGGAAGTACAGGAATCTTCCGATCCTCGTCTGGTTCAAATTAACCAGATGCTTGATGAACAAGTCAGGCCCTATTTACTTGCCGATGGCGGAGGGCTCAAAGTCTTGGGCCTGGACGGAAATCGCTTAAAAATTCATTATCAGGGATCTTGCGGTACTTGCCCAACCGCTACATCCGGCACTTTATATGCCATTGAAAGCATGGTTAAACGCATAGACCCCGAAATTCAGGTAGTATCCATCTAACGAGGTTTTTTCAAGCATGTCTATAACTGTTAGCGACCGGGCGGCTTCCCGAATCAATGAAATTCGCAGGGAACAGCACTTGGCAGATGAAGTCAGTTTGCGAGTAGGAGTAGTAAGCGGAGGCTGCTCGGGCTTGACATATGAGTTGAATTTTGATGACAATCCCCCTAACGAATCTCAGAACGATCAGGTTTTTGAGGACAAGGGCATAAAACTGGTCATTGATATGAGAAGCTTTCTCTATCTGTCTGGTACACAACTCGATTACACAGAAGGACTGAACGGGGAAGGATTTCACTTTCACAATCCCAATGCAAACCGGACCTGCTCCTGCGGCGAATCGTTTTCTGTGTAAAGAATTAGGGATTGATAATTCAGACTTGGTAGTGGTGAATCGTAGGATTGATTCACATCGTGGTCTCTTAGCTCAATTCCTGATTTTCAAATTCTGAATTTTTAATTTCCTACCAAAATGGCAGAGATTGTAAATAAAGTCAAGCAATCCAAGAAACTGGTTACCATCGATCTGCAGAAATTTTATGACGCTACTCCGATAGAAGAACTTGATCTGAAAGATTTTTTGTTTCAGGAACTTATATTAAGAGAACAAGAATTTCGCGATAAACTCGAGCAGTTTAACTGGAAACAGTATGAGGACAAATACCTCTGCGTCCACTGTTCTACAGACGCCATTATATCTAAATGGGCATATATGCTTGTAGCACAACATGCGGCCGTTCATGCTAAAGATGTCTTTGAGGGGAAAAAAGAAGATATTTTATTCGAACTATATCGCCGGAATCTTGAAGAGGTCGATTGGGATCAGTATCGGGATAAATTCGTTATTCTAAAAGGATGTAGCGATAAAGAAAGACCCGTCCCTGAGAGTATTTATCTCTATGCCACGAACAAGCTGGTTCCCCGGGTTAAGAAGCTTATGTATGGGGAAGCCTGCTCCAATGTACCGGTATACCGGGAGCCAAGAAGCTAGCCAGGACGTGTTGACCTTCAGCCGATGAATGTAGGTGAGTGAAATTCGCAGAGTGTATGACGCAAAGCATTCTCCGGAACACGCCATGCTCTATGCGCTTTGCTGATACCCAGCGGTGAGCCACAAACTGTCTGCCCACCCGTGGACCACCCCAAAGGAACGCAGCTCGCTGTATGTCCGCACGCCTTGGCAAGTAGAGACTACGGGAACATTAATGGGTTGGATATGAGGCCTCCCCATTCCTATAGATAAACTTCTCTGGCCAAGCTAACCATTTTAATCAGGTACAGCTATGGTATATGAGAGGGAGTGAAATTCTTGACCTCATAGCTATATCTTAGGCAAGACTACCTGAGTCTTTTCAAAACCAGAGCGGCTAAAAACTAAGCCTCTTTTTCCATTACCAATCTGGCTGTCCATTCATCTCTTCGGTCTGAGCATGCCCGAGAGGATCTGGTTTGTTTAGCACGGGCTCCTGCCCGTGTGGTACAGCACGCTGGAAAGTAAATTCTCCCTTTCCGTCAATCGATTTCCCTTCCGACCAGCGCCCTTTGCCGAAAGATTCGTTGGAGAGATCGGTAGACATGAACATATAGCTAAATTCTGACTTCTCTTCATCCTGTGGGAAACTGTTGGGTATTGGATGATTTTTAGTGGGGCCGCCCAGCTCTTCCAGTACAGCCAGCCACTGGTTCTGGTGCATAGTGTCACGCGCTAGCAGGAAGGACAACATATCTTTCATACCCGGGTCATCGGTCGATTCCCAAAGCCTCGCAACCAGCAGCCTGCCTGATGACTCAGCCATGACGTTGGCATACATATCTGCAGCTATATTTCCTGTATTTACCACCCAGGAACCATTAAACGGCACCCCATTACTATCTGCTGCCATAGCCGATAAACCGGAGGAGAGGACGTGCCGGGGATCCATACCGCCTAGCTTGGCTTCCACCATGGGATTTTCCTCAGCGATCTTCTCTTTAACGTTGCTGGAAGCACCGTCAAGGTTCATAGCTACAGCTGTGGAAAGCATTTCTATATGAGCTATTTCCTCTGTACCCGTATCCAGCAGCATATCGCGATACTTCTTGGGACCTCTCGATCCCCAAGCCTGAAACAGATACTGAAGACATACACGAATTTCACCTTCAACTCCACCTATAGCCTGCTGGAGCATCTTGGCGAAATGGGGGTTAGGCTTGTCTACCCTTACTTTATATTGGAGTTTGTTATCATGATAAAACATAATGTTGAAGCTTATTATTAGATATTTTATTATGAATATTCTAACAACATATAGCTTATCAGGTTTCATAAAAATATATTTTAAATATCATTATAACTTATTTATAATCATATTATAGTAGATAAATAAATATAAAATACTGTCTTAAGCCCAGTTCACATAATAATTACCGCTTTCACAGTAGAGATAGGATTAGAAAACATTTAATTGAAAAGATGACCGCTGCTGAAACTTATCTGATATATATCAACTACAAATTGCAAAGGTAATCTCTAACCTTAAATCCGAGACTATTATGAGAGTAATATCAACACGAACACACGGTATGATCGATTACATAATGGGAGTTGTGCTTATTCTTGCTCCCTGGCTGTTTCAATTTGCAAACAGCGGTCCCAGTACATGGGTACCCATCGCTTTAGGTATAGCTATTATCGTGTACAGTTTGTTCACAGATTATGAGTTAGGAGCTGTACATGCGATAAGCATGCCTGCACATCTCTGGATGGATGCTATTGGCGGACTATTTCTGGCGTTTTCTCCCTGGCTGTTCGGTTTTGCCAGTTATGTGTTCCTCCCTCATTTGATAGTGGGGATTGCCGAGATTGGAGTTTCACTTATGACCCATACCCATCCAGGAGTCGCTTATACAGACCGATCCATAGCTTAACCTGTCTAAAACAGAGAATATAAAGTAAACGCTATTTTTGAGAGCCTGTGCCGTTTATAACAGCCAGGCTCTTTATTTTTATTCTATGTAAGCCTGGAGACGGGACCTTTCAGAGGGTAAATGTAAGGAAGAGTGCAGGATGACAGATGCAAGACAGAGCACTTCGCCTGCCATTTAGTTTTCTATTTAGGGTAAGCCGTGAATCTCTTTCTTGGTTTGGACCTGTATAGAGTTAAAACAATTTTTCTAACACAGGTTCCAGAACCTGAGTCCAGGCTTTGTATCCCTCTTCGTTGAGGTGTAGCCGATCGTTGAGGAATAAGGCGTCATTTGGCCGGCCATCTGTCTTTAGCAGAGGCTGCGCCAGATCAACATAAAACAGTTGATCGTTTTTATCATTGTAAGACCGGATCATTGTATTTACTTCATTCATCCTTTTCCAATAGTCCCAGCGGCTTGAACTCGGTTTGATGGGCAGATATACAAACAATACTTCCGGATTATCAGAAAAAATTCGGTCGGTAAGTTTTTTGTAATCATTGAAGACTTGTTCAACCGGTTTATCGGATGCTATGTCATTGTCACCGGCATAGAAGACGATGACAGACGGACGATATTTCTGTATAACCTTTTCGTAATAATATTGAATATCAGAGATATGTGATCCGCCAAACCCCCGATTAATAACGGGATAGTCAGGAAATGAGTTATGGGTATTCCACATTCGTATACTTGAACTGCCTACAAACAGCACGCCATCATCCGGAAAGCTGTTTTTACTATCCCATTCGACAAATGCATTTATTTCATTCTTAAACCGAAGAGGATCGGGATTTTTAACCGTACTTTGCGCTTCACATACCAAGTGTATATTTATAGCGATTAATAAAAACGAAGAAATTCTTTTTATCATAATGGATTGCAGTTATCTGCCTTCGGACGAAAGGCCCTGAAACAGAAGGATTTAGTTAATAAAACGAAGTATCACAGAATGTAACAGGATGGAGGCTAATCTCAAAATTGAGCAGCAAGGGGATAAACTGCCGATATTGTGATCGGCAGCCATCATGATTGTTATAATGCACAATTCCTCCATTACCAAAATGGATAACAGGAGGACTCCATGTGCAGTTGTTGTAACATTCATTCAAACCCTTAGTGAGCCACGAAAGCCCCTGACACCATAGTAGGAATCTGCACCGTTATGATATATA
This sequence comes from uncultured Balneolaceae bacterium, assembly GCA_937982515.1. Taxonomy (GTDB): domain Bacteria; phylum Bacteroidota; class Rhodothermia; order Balneolales; family Balneolaceae; genus CALJMB01. Next base: position 18,540 of record CALJMB010000322.1, on the reverse strand, counting down.
AAAACTTTCCCAAAACGGTAATCACCAAAAATAGCCCCGCCAAGTTCTCTTATATCTGATGGGGTTTTTACCCAACTCGACGTTTTTGTATCAAAATTCCCGAGCTTCTGAAGTTCGAGGTATTCTTCTTTGGTTAAAAGTTTAATACCCATTTCAGCAGCCATGCCAACTGCACTGTGCCGGGGCTTGTGCTTTTTTCTCGACTCCAGTGCTTCAGGATCATAGCAAATACTTCTGCGGCCTTTCGGGCTTTCGGTTGAACAATCAAAGAATATGTATTCGCCTGTCTTGTCATCATAGCCAACAACATCCGGTTCGCCGCCGGTTTCTTCCATTTCATCAAGTGACCACAGTTTTTTCGGATGAGCTTCCAGTTTTGCTTGTATTTCCGGCCATTTCAAGTCTGCATGGCGGCTCATATTTTCCTCAAAGCGTTTTTTTAACACTTTGAACAATTCTTCACGATGTTCGGGCGACAATTCTCTTTGTAAACTTTTCATGTTGTTCATACCTCCGGTTATAAGGTTTCTGTTGAATAGGTGTTCCAGGTTTTTAGATGCCTGCATTACATTCAATAGCTCGCCAGTTGTAATAGAAGTAGATCGATACCCATTTCCTATTATCGCAAGGTAGTTATTCTTTCTAGCTAGTGACTAACTGTTCTGATAGTTTCAGAATTTTTTTGTCCGGCCTGAAATACCACGATATTAAAGTCAGGGCAAGCAACAATAACGAGGGGAATATGTCATTCAGGGTACCCGATGCTATATGTGAAAATGCTGCTCCTGACGTGACAAAGAAGAAGCCTGCATAGGCCCATTCTTTTAGTACTGGAAATCGGGGAGTAAGCACGGCCACGACCCCAAAAACTTTCCATATACCAATAATTGTCAGAAAATACCCAGGATAGCCCATCTGCGTAATAAATTCTACTTCCTCTTCAACTTTTAATAATTGTACAGTTCCACTTGACAGCATTCCTAATGCGAGCCAGATAGTAGAAATCCAATAAATAATTTTATTTTTCTTTGACATAATATATTTCCCCTCAATTATTTAGTTAAATGATTTAATAATTCAAATGTTCGAAAGGTTTTTATGAAAACCTGCCATAAGCTATAAATACACATATCACAGCTACTACAAGCCAGTAAACAACCGGACCGTAACTTTTATCACCTGCAGAAAAATGGATACCTGTAAAGAGTATCATTTCCATAGCAATCAAGCATGCCACGACAGGGACTAAGACGGCCAGAGGCTCATAAAAGGCCGGAAGGATCAGTGCCAACCCAAAAAGCAGTTCAAGGATAGCCATTGTCTGCCAGGCTACATCAGGGATTACCTTGAGAGAAGGCATAGTCTGTTCAGCAGAATTAGAAAACTTCCAAATCGCACCCGTTGCGGTATGAAGGGCGAGAATAATTTGAAAAGTCCATAAAAGAATGTTCATAGTTTATCCCCTTAAAACATTAGATTTAATGTATATTCCCGTTTTACTGTTTTTATTTTACCCTTTTGATCAGAGCTTCAATTTTGTGCTGCAATAGGTCATTTACCCGAAGAATTGCCTTCTCCTAATTTGCTTGCAACGGCCTGTAATTGGTTATGTGCCATGTTAATACCTTGAGTAAAGGGTAACTGTAGCAGCTGATCTCTGAATTCGACTGATTTGAATACGATGTGCATATTGAGCTTACTGGTATTGTCGGTAAGTTTTTCAAATTCCAGGAACTCAAGCTGAACGGGAAACATGGTGTTTTCCATTTCGAATGTCCGGGTGATTTTCTGGTTCCGGATAAATTCATGGATCACCCCATTGGCCCGGAATACCACGTTTCCCTGATCATCTGTTGTTTCAAACTGCCAACAACCGTACTTTTTATTTTCAAGTTTCAGCACATTTGTCCCCATCCATTGCTCTATTATTTCCGGCTCTTCATAAGCTTTAAAAAGCAATTCCAACGGCAAGTCAAATTCCCTTGTAATCACCAGCTCCTGTTTGCCTTCTTCGGCATGAACGTTTGTATTTTGCTTCATATGTTCCTATTTAGTTGATTGGTAGTTTTTCATAATGGATTCCAGTTTATTAAACCGGTCGTCCCAAAGCTTTCGAAATGGTTCAATAAAGTCTGCTATCGCTTTTATCTTTTCAGGTTTTAAGTGATAGTATATTTTTCTGCCTTTTTGCTCCTGTTCAAGTAATTCACACTCGGTAAGTATTTGCAGATGTTTTGAAATGGTAGGCCTGGAGGTATCAAAGTTTTTCGCAATGGCTCCTGCTGTCATGGTTTGGGAAACAAGCAGAACCAGTATTGCCCTCCGGGTGGGGTCCGCTATGGCCTGAAATGGATCTCGTCTAAGTTTCATACTGTTTCCGTTTTATGTGTAGTTATTTGACTACGAATATATGTGTCGATACTTAGCTACGCAACTTCTTTTTTTATTTTTCCAAAAGACTTTTTTAGAAGGGTGTGTTTTAGCTATAAGCCTGAATAACTTTCAGCCGATGGGGGGATCAATGGTGGAGGTCCTGAATCGTGATCACACTACCACTGGTTTAGATTGTTGCAGCCCTGAATTCTGAGGGATATCCGATGAAATATAGCCGTTTAAAATGTGTAGGAGAATGATGGAAATATTTCTCTATTGGTCAGCTATTCGCCTCCAATCATCTGTCACCTCCATATCCTTCAGCCTCCGATTTTAGTCATTCATATTTTTGATGGCTTCAGAGATAATCCCTGAATGCGGATGTTTTTCGTTCCTCACCGCCTCGTGATTGGACTAGCTACAAGTGACAGGATGGCATTCTTGCGAAGTAATAACCATAGTTAGTATCTTGGATACCTATATTTCAATAAATACGGATTCCAATGTGCCGGACACAGCTTCAAATATATGTCTGAGAGTAAGAAAATCGAAAAGCTCAAGCAGCGTATAAAACATTGGCCTGGCCTGTTTAAGTGTCCCATCTGTCATGAACTCTTAGTGATAAGAGGGGGATATCAATTACAATGCAGAAATAACCACAATTTTGACCTGTCCAGAAAGGGTTATGTTAACTTATTAGCTGGTAATGCTGCCTCTTCCTATAACAAAATGATGCTGGAATCTCGTATGAAAGTGGCGAAAGCGGGTTTATTTGATCCGCTTCTTAACAGGATCACAACCATACTCACTCCCAGGTTTACACATTTATCTATTCTCGATGCAGGATGCGGAGAGGGTTCCCATTTGAGATATTTAATAAATAAAATTGATTCCGACAATGTGACTGTAAAAAGTATTGGTTTAGACAACTCTAAGGAAGGCATTCAACTAGCAAGCCGGGAAACCTCTGATATAATTTGGTGTGTTGGAGACATTGCTCGTCTGCCATTGAACTCTTTCCGGTTTACTCTCGTCTTAAATATTTTATCTCCTGCCAATTACAGGGAATTTAGAAGAGTACTACAAGATAATGGGCAGTTGCTCAAAGTGATACCGGGTTCCGAACATTTAAAGGAACTGCGGGAGTTGTTCTATCCGGAGAAGAATCAATCCACTTATAACCCGCCAGAGGTTGTTGAGCATGCAAAAAAATACTTTGTCAATTATACTGAAGACAGGCTCACGAACAAGAATCCCATCTCTTCAGATCTGGTGCCGCACGTGGTCAAAATGACCCCGCTTTCCTGGAGGATACCCAAAACCAAACAACAACAAATAGCAAAGATGGGGCTGTGTGATATAACGACTGATTATCATATTCTGATAGGAAATCTTTCTAAAAATAACTAAATGTAAATATAGAACTGCTAAGCCCTGTAACGATCTGACACACAGCAGCAGGCATAAGCCTAGAGGTCTGTTTAAAATGTTATAGTATTTATAACAGCTTGGGCAAGCGATTGATGCAAGACCCCTGCCCATCGTTCATAAACAGTCAAGAAATAGGACCGAAGGTGAGTCTGCACCCCCTGTTAAAGCGTCTTGTCAGCTGTTTTCTACTTAAGGTTTCTTGCTATTCTGAATCCTAAGTCATCAATTTTAAATGAAAGGGGATGGCTTCTTCTTCGAGTTGTTGCCATAACACTACGCGCTTCATCACACCATCCGCCACCTCTGAAAACGCGATAGGATCCATAGACTGTTTCATCGTAAACATCCGAACACCACTCCCAGACATTGCCCAACATATCATAAAGTCCCCACTCGTTAGGCATTTTTCTTCCTACCGGTTGTGTTTCATTGTTGGAGTTTTCTCTGTACCAGGCAATCTTGCCGAGTTCTCCGTACCTGATGTTATGTGTTCCCGCCTGACAGGCATATTGCCACTCAGCTTCTGTTGGCAGGCGATATCCATCTGCATTTAGGTTAAACGTAATTTCATTCTCATCGGAATCGAAATAATAGCAAGAAGTTAAGCCGGCAAAATCTGATAACGTATTACAAAAAGTTACGGCATCCTTCCATGTCACCGTCTCAACAGGGCGGTTACTCCCGGTAAAAGCACTCGGGGACGTATTCATGACGCTAAAATATACATCCTGAGTGACAGGAAACCTGGCAAGAAAAAAAGAATTAATATTCTCTGTCCATTTCTTTTTGATTCTGTCATCTCGCATTTCAACCGTTCCTTCAGGTATGTTCACCATCAAATCATGTACGGTTGTGAGGGCAGATTTTTGCAGTTTATTCAATTTCACTTACTGAGCTATTCTATTTCTTAAAGTAGTTAACGCCCCGGTGTTTAAGCTTGCGCAGTGATTGGTTTATAAGTGAAGGCTACGGAATAGGAGTATCATTGGCAAGGTTTGGACGCCAAACCATAGCTGCACCCGCGTTGAAATACCCTGTTGCGGGGAGCAGAGGTAGAGAAACCAACAGCATAGATAAAAGCCGGATGCCACCCGGGGTACTGAATTAGTGCTATAGTAGCCCGGATGTTCTGATGGCCGAGACAGCTACCGGGGGGCCTTCGGCAGCCGTCTCACTTTCTAACTCAAGTCTGAGTTCGAGAAAGAAGGTCCTTACAGCCTCATATGGCGTATAACAATCTACGGCATAACGGCCTGGCTTTACGGGCTGGTAATGAAATTAAATTCCCAATGTCTTTTAGCCCCCAATGTTTGAACGGGCCATCAGCAGCCAGGGCCGGGTTGAAACCGTTATATAGCGATTCTATTATGTGGTCTTACTCTCCTGAATTGGCAACAAGAAAGTCGTTTACATCCAGCCAGTGAATAAAGGCATCAAACCAGCGGTTACTGGTACGATCCGGATTCCCAAGGCCAAAACCGTGACCTCCATTCTGATACAGGTGAAATTCCACTGGCACACCTGCATTATACCAGGATTCAATCACCCCGTTTTGACCATTATAGAGAAAATCATCAGCGGCAATTACATTAAACATAGGCGGAGCATTTTCAGGCACTTCAACCGGTCCCATTCCGCCATATATCGGGCCAATGAATGCGAGTTTCATTGTCTCAGAGTTAAGCGTAGAGTACATGGTTAAACCGGCTCCCGCGGAAAAACCGATCATGCCAATTCTGTCCCTGTCTACACCCCATTCACCAGCACGGTCCAATATCATGGCGTAGGCCGCTTCCGCGTCTTCAAGCTGGTTAGATAAATCCCAGCGTGGCCTGCTTGGCGGTTCTTCTTGCGGCGCATCGGAAGATTCAGCCGCGTCAGCAAAGGTTCGGTTCATTGAGTCTCTGAAGTCATCGAGCGATTCCGGGGTCGGGTGGAGCCGGTATTTAAGCACGAAGGCGGCGATTCCCTGCTCCGCAAGTGCCTCCGCGACTTCCCAGCCCTCATTGCCCATCGACAGCCACCTGAAACCACCACCAGGCGCCACGATGACGGCCGCTCCGTTCGCTTTGTCCGGCTCAGGCAGAAAAGGTGTGAGGGTTGCAGCAGAGATATTCCGCGCCATCGGATCACCCCACTGGCGGAACCACGTTTCCGGCGCGGGTTGTTCTTCCACGCCACCGGTACCAAGTGGAATAGCGCCTGGTTCGTCAGGGTTTTCAAGCGGGTAGATGGTTCCGTCTTGCGCTGTGGCGGATGAAGTAAAGACGAGCGCTGATGCAACGCATACGAGCAATGAGATGAGGGTGGATCTTATGGTCAGGTTTATAAATGTAGCAGTCATAAGTTAGGTAATTGATGGTTGGAATTTAGATTGTAATAAATCATGCAGAATTGTTATAACAGCCTGATGTTTAACAGGTTTTGCCATTTACAGCTACTAAAGTGAAGAAAACTCGGGATTACTGCAACTCTTGAAATAATATGTAAAAAGGAAAGCTGGTAAAATCTGCTTGGAATGCTTGTCGTAAGGCGCTTTAGGGTAGGATTGGAGATTATTTCAACGGTCAGGTATAAGCAGGGCACGGGATTTGGAGCCACTTACTGTCCGTCAATACAAAATTTATCTATAGAAAAAGGCCCATTATAGCTATTCAACCCGCATTATGCTTATACGGTGTCAGCGGTTCGTTGTAGTTTAAGCTTTTAAACTAAGACTTTAATTTTCAACCGTCTCACTGTGTTAGAATTATTTTTATAAGTAAGCGCTAAGATGTTTTGAATTCATATCATCTTAATACTTAATGGGCGTTCGAGGATTTGAAGAATTCTACTAACACGGGAGCAAGCGCGTCAGCGGAAACCTCATGTGCCTAACCTTCCAGCGTACGGCGCTGTGTATTGGGGATAGCGGTTGCAAGCGTGTTTGCAGTGATGTGCATATGTGAAGAACTCTCGTCACCATTCATGATCAGGGCAGGCACGGCAATTCGGGAGACCCGTTCGGTAGGTACCGCGCCATCTTCACCCATGAGAGCTGCATCGTAACCAAAGGTGGGAGCTATCGCTTCCCACATAGGCCATATGGGAAGCCGGCGCATTTCATCAAGTTGCTCGGCAGGCATCCCCAGCATTTTCAGGAAGTGTCCTACCGCATCGCTTCGGCGCCCTTCTGCAAGCGCTTCCCTGAACTGCTTTCTGAATTTCTTTAAAGCCTGCCCGGTAGCTTCACCTATGAAGTTGTACGGCGCTTCATACACGGCGAGTTTCTTCACCTTATGGCCCAACTTGATTGCTGCTTCCATAGCAAGGACTGCCCCGGAGGAGATACCGGATACAAAGGCCGAGCCTCCTGCTTCGTTGATGAGGGCTTCGATGTCTTCAACTTCACGCTCTACAGCATATGGCTGGGTGTCTGTGCTGTCGCCTCGTCCCCGGCGATCGTAGTGAAACACGGTGAAGTGGTTGGACAGGATAGGTTGTGCCGCCAGCTGCGCCGTTTCTGAATCCATCGCCCGTTGCTCGAACGAGCCACCCGCTAGAATGAGGGCCGGTCCATGACCTAACGTATCGAACGCGATAGACGTACCATCCTTTGAAATTACTTTTCCCATATTGATTTCATTTTCTATCTATCTGTTCACTTTGCCAAGTGATGATCATAGGCGAAAACTTATAGTTACAGAATCATGGTCGATCGCTACAGTGACCGCCAATGGCCAGGTATAAACGTAGTGCAGGATTTTCGGAGTGATTCACTGCCTGCCGCAAAACTTCTTTGGGGTGAGCATACCCATATTTAATTGTTCAGCCCGCATTATGCTTATACAGTGTTGTGTGCAGCTTTTATTTTCGATTTTGTTCTCACAAAAAATGCTACAATGGCTGATGTTAGTACACCCATAACAAATGCTCCAATAACGCTCTGAACAACATAATTTTTTAGATTAAAGTAGGCTTCGGCTTCTTCCAATGATTTGTGATAACCTGACTCAACCGAATAGGCAATTACGTTCGGGAAATATTCAGGTGTAATCACGGTTGAAATGATCCATTGTGTAAGCGGTGCAAATAATGCCACAATTGCAGTAATTATGAGTCCTGAAATAAAGGCTTGCTTGTAAGGCATTTGTCCATTAAAATCCTTTTCCTTCTTACCTTTCAAAGCTAATACGTAAACGATTATTGCTGGAATTGCAAACAAATTAGTCAAGTACATATGTTTGTCAATGTGTACGCTATGCAGGCCAACAAGTTTTTCCAGGAGCATCCAAAGCAGGGAGATTATAACAAATATTATGGCCCACTTAATTTCGATCTTAATGTTTTTCATATTTTGTTTGTGTTTTCAGCGTTATATGTTTTCCTGCACGAACACTCGTTATGTTCGTTAATATATTTTATGGTTTCTATACAAAGCTCTTTAAGAACCGGAATGTTGATGTCTGCAAGTTTGTTAACATAGAGACAGGCTTTTGCCATTTTGAATTTTCCGAGATCTGATACTATTGCCCTGCTTTTTTCTGTGTCAGAATAAATATAGAGAGAAAACGCTGCTTTTCTTGGGGAGAAGGCAAGAATGGGAGCATCGCCTTCGTGTCCGCTTTTGTATTTATAATGATAACTGCCAAAACCGATAATGGTCGGCCCCCACATTTTGGGTTCTTCACCGGTAATGTCTTGCAGTATTTTTACGAGTTCAAAACTGTCTTTTTTCTTTTGTTCGGTGTTAGCAAAAGAATCAATAAACTCGTAACATCGGCCCCTGTTTCTTTAGTTTTTGTTTCTGCCATATCGTTTAGTTTTTAAGTTACACACAACACCGGCATATCTCCAGCGCTGTTGAGGGTATCCTTGCTTCACACGCAAGTTTTATTCGTGCCATTCTTAAAATATTTAGGATAAAATGAAGAAATCGGAATAAATTTAAAAGTATAAACATCAGCTTACGCTAAAGACTTAGAAGCTGTTTTGGATTTTAGTTGAGTCGGTTGAGCATAAGCCGGATCATGGCTAATTGGACCATGGTTTGGCTGTTTTCAACCAGTCGCTCATAGTCCTTGCTCAGGCGGCGATAGCCTTCAAGCCAGGCAAAGCTACGTTCGACCACCCAGCGTTTGGGCAGTACCTGAAACCCTTTGCCGAGGCGCCTCACGATCTCAAGGATCCACCCAAAGCGATCCGTAACGGTCTGGGCTAAGGTTCCCTGATAGGCCTGATCGGCAAAGATACGCTTCAGGCGAGGCCCCTGCCCGTGGAGTGTTTCCAACAGCTTAAGGGCGGTTTTGCTCTCATGGCGGTTGGCCGCATGGACGAGGACGACCAGCAGCAATCCCATCGTGTCCACGATGATATGGCGCTTGCGTCCTTTGATTTTCTTGAAATTGTCAAAGCCCCGCTCGCTGCCGCCGACCAAGCTGGTCTTAACCGATTGAGCGTCAATTACGACCGCGCTTGGATGGGTGTGGCGGCCGGCCCGGCGTCGGAGAAGTCCCCGAAGGCGGCGCAGCAGCCGGTCCATGAGCCCTTTTTTGCGCCACTGATCGTAGTAGTAGCGTACGGTTTGCCAAGCGGGCAGATCCCGCGGGATCTGGCGCCACTGACAGCCGGTTTTGACCAGGTAAAAGATCGCATTGGCAATTTGGCGCACCTCATTTTTGCGCTTGCGTTTGTAGTTAAGCATATGTTTGATAATTTCCCATTGGGAGTCCGTCAGATCGGAGCTATAGTGTTTAGAGTGTTTCATGGCTTCGTCTCGTTTTGTGGTGAATGGGTTCACACAAAACGAAGACGGACTCCTCTATATTAAAAATCCAAAACAGCTTCTAAAAGTACACAATTACGGTTTTTAAGTAGCGAGATTTACACAACGACCCGCACACAACCGACGCAGAACTTTTGACCGAAAGTTAGAAGAAAAGGTGGAAGCCGCAAGGGCAGAGGTAAAATTATAGAGCTGCGGCTGCGTACGCTGAACGTCCGTATTCTGAATCACGGATTTTGTACGGATTAAAGGATCACACAGATTGGGTATTGGACTGGATCTATAGCCGTTCCCCTGATAAAAATTCGTGTGACCTGTTTAAGCCATGATTAAATCCCTGCAAATCAGTGATTCCACCGGTATTGAACTCCGAATCCTATATTCAAAAACTGGTAATCAAAATTCGGATTGGCTGATACCGGACTTGTAATGCCAATATGAGTATTAAACTTAAGGCGTTCCGGGCCCAGCTGGAGAAAAAGAGAAGGCTCCCAGAAGATATATCCCGGCGAATCATCAATTACAACCGTGCTTCCTTCCGTTCGGGTGATCTCTCCGAACTGGACGAGTGACAGGCGGTTCACAAAGCCGAAATCTGCTGCTCTGGTCTGAAATGCGATATTCCCCTGAAGAAAGGGTTTGAAATAGTTTCCGCTGGCATGCCTCACCGTACTTCCTTCAAATTGATAATCTACATTTCCCCGCCCGGACCCAATTCCCAGCCCTCCCGCACCCTCCAGAACCATTCGTCCGGCAGGTCTCCAGGATTTGCCTGCTCCGAACTCAAAGTAACCGTGCCGTGAGGAAATGGCATTATCATCCCCCGGATTATTGCTGGCAGTCAGCCCGCCGATCAGGTATGTGTTGTCAGTTACGGCATAGGCTCCCTGAACTTCAACCCCGCTGGCACCCAGGCGCGCGACGGCCTGACCGGACCCCTGTGATTTCAGCATAGGGGTATTGGGGGTGGAAGGCAAATAGACAGGTGCACATGCAGAAGAAAGCCAGACGATCAGAGGAAGCAAGATCAGATTTGAACATAATCGAACGGAGATCATAATGGATAGATTTTAATTTGTAGAAAAATTGTCAGTTAGTGTTTGAAAAATAAGGATTTATAAGAACGAACTGATTATAATATCAAGTTGAATCTACAAATCATTGTGCATTTAAAAAATTTAATCTTGGAATTCTGCGGATTAATATCGGACTGAATCTATAACCGTTTCCCCGATAAAAGATATATGTCATCCGTGATATGCGGATGATAGTAGCTGCAGAGATGGGTGACATTATGATTTAATATCTTGGGCTATGAGTGACAGGCCATTATTAAGTTATGGTCTCCACATTCTCGCATTGGTAGAGAAAAATCGGGATATTCTTCGGTAATCTGTCCGCAAAATTCTTATGCAGCTTAACGCCTTGTAGCCAATCTTCGTCACCATCCCAGTACTCCACCATGTATAAATGGGTACTTGCCCAAGTAGTGTGTCTGTAGAGTAGAATAAAAAAGTCTTCTTGTGTAGGTTTGGCAGCGACCAAACCACCAACAACCGAAACCACAAGAAGACCAATGATTATATCAAAAGTACAACTCAAGAATTTAATTTCCAATCATATCAAACAGGAAAACGGGCTCAACGAGGTCCTGGAATTCACGCTCAATGCCATGATGAAAAACGAGCGCAATCTGTATCTTGAAGACGCTGTTGCCAATAAGGCTAATGGCTATCGTCCTGGTCGGGTGTATGGCCACGGCAAGTTATTAGAGCTTCGTATTCCCCGCGACCGCAACGGAGAGTTTTACCCAAAGGTGCTGGCGCTGTTACGCAGCCAGCAGGCCGAGACCGATAAGCTGGTGAGTGCTCTTTACGGGCAAGGGTTAACCCAACGTCAGGTTGGTGAGGTATTTGAGAAGTTATACGGACGAGGCTACAGCTCCTCTCAGGTTGGACGCATGATTGAGTGGATGCGGCAGGATGTATGTGAGTGGAATAACCGGAGGTTAGAAGCTCGCTATCCGATTATTTTTATTGATGCCCTTTGGGTGAGTGTGCGCCGCAACAGCGTGCAAAAGGAAGCCTTCTATGTGGTCTTAGGTGTTAAAGAAGATCAAACACGAGAAGTAGTGGCTATTTCCCATCAACCTACTGAGAGTGCTCTTGGCTGGCAAATGCTGCTGGAAGAGCTAGCCGAAAGAGGTTTGGAATCCATTGGCTTGGTTATAGCTGATGGGCTTAGCGGACTCGAAGAGGCGGTAGCCAGGGTATATGCAGCAGCGGACTTTCAGCGGTGTGTCACCCACGTAAAGCGTCGTTTATTGGCTCGGGTACGCACCGAAGACAAATCACTTCTTGCTGAAGATCTGCGGGTGGTATTTGCCACCGGCCGCTCCGATGATAGTCCTCAGCAGGGATGGCAACGTTGGCAGAAGCTTTGCGAGAGGTGGCAGGGAACATACACAGGCTTTAAGAAGCTGAAGCAGGATCCATTATACCAGGCAGCCTTTACTTACCTGAAGTATGACAGGAGAATGCGCTCTATGATTTATACCACAAACTGGATAGAACGTTTAAACAAAGATTTTAGAAGGGTATTAAAAGCGCGTAACAGTATGCCGGATGAAAGCTCGGTAATTACGTTGTTAGGAACCGTTGCCATGGATAAAAGCTGCTACCAAAGAAAGGTGCCAAAACTGAAGTATGAGAAAACCCTTTTTAACCAACATGTACTTGTAACTTAACGCTGAAAATTCCTACGTTGCCAGCCAACATCAGAAGACTGCCAGACACACTACTTGGGTAAGTACCTATAAATGTCACGGGGTTGACCATAATTCTATTTTTAGCTTTCAATATTTATTTACAGAAAAAAATTGATTTCCTGATAGGTGCTTTACAAGGCGGATATGCGACAGATCGGTGGAGATTTAAAAGCCCTATTTCGACCCTGCACACGATGTGAGCATGAATGGTTGATTTAGATAAATAATGACCGGGAAGCTGAGAAGTCAAAAAGTAGAAGGAGAGGGGGTGATGTATCCGCGTTAATGCACGGGTATACGGCACCTGCTTTATGTTAGCACTGTGCGAATTCTCAGACCTAATAGGATGGTTCCAGTTATAATAGTAGCATGAATTGTAGTACGAACCCAAAAGTGAGCCCATAAAAAGTTCAGAGCCAAGGCCTCTTCCACTACAACCAGTAAACCCCAAAAAGTAAAAACAGGTGAAAAAAGTATATAAACATCGAGTAGTAAAATGCTTGCAAAAAAATCATGAACAGCTCCACTAAAAGTAAAAGTGCATACAACTACCACGGAGCGTGGCAAGAACTTTGCTAATGGTTTGTAGCAATAATAATAGAGATAATAGCTGAAAAAAGGATTCCAATAACGCCAAAAACCAGCAAATGTTGAAGAGCCAAAAGAACGTCGGAACATTGATTTAATGCCCATCAACTGATTAACTGAATGACCGAGCCGTCGCTCTTCATATTCTCTGTATGTCGGCTTTGATATCGTCATTGTCAGTGGGTGAATATAAGATATTGATCCGTATAATGCCCCGGGCCATAACCAGCGCAGGGGTGGTAATTTTTATAAGGGCTACTCATTACGCCCTAGTTCAAAAAGCTATTAATATAACTTAAAATTGTTGTTGTTTGCATCATCAGACTAACGTGGCTCTGTGAAGGGACAATAGCAAGTTGAGATTTTGGCATTGGTTTCGAATCAGCAGCAATGCCACCCCCAAGTAATTGATATGTTTTCATCAATTCTATTTTATCTGTTCCGTCATTGTCGCCACATATTATTAATACGGGTGAAGCAATTTTTGCAATATTGGAATCCCCGACATTGAATGGAGCTTCTGCAAAAGCTATCATTTGCTCTATAAATTTTCTCCACATTGTTTTATCAGGTGCCACTGCATCGTATGCGGTTTTTATTGGTGTATTGTCAAAAAATTCAGGCTTAAAATCTTTAAAAGCGCTGTTTACTTCGGGTAGCCAACCACTGGTTTTATATGTTGAGGAAATGATTATTAATTTTCTTAAACGATTGGGGCTTTGTACAGCAAACTGGTAAGCCACAGAGCCGCCCATACTATATCCTGCTACGTCAGCACGGTCAATTTTTAAGTAATCCATTACTCCTTCAACATCTTTTGCCAATGTTGCGATGTCTAATTTTCTTTCCGAATAAGGTGAGTGTCCGTGTCCCTGAAATTCAATCGCGATTACTTTTCTTGTTTTTGATAATTCAGGTATTAATTGCCCCCAATTCATTTCAATGGTATAAAAAGCACCGTGCAATAAAATAATAGGCTCACCCTCACCATATACTTCATAATAAACTTTAATGCCATTAACAGGTGCATAGCCACTATCAGCGGGTTCAGCTTGTTGCCCGTATGTTTGTAATGCTGAACAAAATAGTAAAATACCAGCTAATATAGGGTTGAAAAAAATAGATTTTATAATTGTCATTCGCATAATTTTTCACCGTTCAATTTGATAATTGATTAAATGTAGCCTGACATCTGTAGTTTATTGAACGAATAGGTTGGTCGTACGGTGGGAATACGACATTATCACAGGGCAATTATGACAAAACAACTATTATAAAGCATAAACGCCAAGCCTGCTGCCTGTTGATCGAATATTTCTTTCAGTTCTTCTGGTTGCATAAATTTCTATCTTTTTAGCTGCCTGACAGCCTTACATATAATTCAATATAACATGAAAAACCGGAGCTGCAAGGGCAGGGGCTATGGGCCTGGCAAATAAGCGGCGCGGCTAAGTTCTGTAAATGTAAGAGACTTAACACAAGCGCATCCGCTTGATTTGCTGGTTATAGGTATGTCCGATGTTTCAAATAACCGTCTGTCAAATCAAGACATAACGCCCATACTTTTTCTTGTATTTCGGGGCGATTTGCATATACAGGATAATAATCTGCTCCCCATATACCTTTAAAGGCTGGCTTTTCCGGTCCGGGCTGCATGATCTCCTGCCGTTGATTGAACTGTTTCCCCGTTGTGTTTTTGAATGCTTCCGAAGTACAAATACTAAAATAGTTCTGTGCCGTAAATTCAGGCTTGGGAAAGAATAAGTTTTGGATACGGGCCACCACGCGCCACGCCGGGCTAAACTTCTTTAGTGTCTCTTTCGACATTCTGGCACCGTTTATTTGCAAGGCATTTACTTTGATGCCAATATCCTGATACGCTTCTCCATGAATAAAATAGGCGGCATTATGAATCAGAATATCAAGCCTGGAAAACTGATGGTTAATATCCCTGCAAAATGTCTGAATAGAGCCGAATGATGAGATATCTACTTCTTTCAGATAAACCTGTTGATTCTCAGTAGCCGATATAATTTCCCGCTGAACCGCTTTACTTTGATCTAAATTACGGCATGCCATAATTCAGTGTATGCCCATGCCGGGCAAACTCAAGTGCGGCTTCCTTACCTATTCCTGAATTCGCACCTGTAATGAGAACTATCTTTTGTTTCATGGTACAATTGTCTTCAAGTGATAAAATCAGTTGATACACATAACGGCGTGGCGTATAAGCAGCGTGCAGCCGGGCGTTGATTTAAAACAAAATGTACTACACAAATTGAGGAACCACAAAATTGGCAGAGGAGGGCGAGACAGGTTTGCTTATTGCGCGGGCTATATGGTGGGCTTTATTTGAAAGGGAAATTCCGCCATTGCCAGCGGTTTGTTGATTTATTTCTTGCGTTGCTGTCCGCTATTTTATTGCTGATCAAAATAACATTATTTCCTATAGCCGGACAGGGTATGGGCATCTCAAAACTAATTAATAATATCTCCTTTGTTATTGGCCAGCTTTTTGTGCCATTTTTGGAGTTCCTCAGGTGTTTGGCTCACCCAATCTGTTACTTCGCCAACGATTTTTAATGGTGCTTGGGAGCGATATGAGCGTGTCGGATTGCCTGGAAATTTTTTGTCTGTAACATTCGGGTCATTTTCAAAGCTTCCTGTCGGTTCAACGACATAAACACGCTCGCGTTCATCGCCTTTAGCTAATGCAGCAGCAAGGCCCGCCCCATTAACTAGGGCTGTGAAATAAATGTGATTCATTTTGAGTTCAGGTTTGTAATTAGAATTGTTCCCTGCTGTCAGCAAATCGCCAACCTGCAAATCTGCTTTCGTCCCATGATAAAAGGGACCTTTGTCAGACGGTTTATCCTTAAACGAAGTTGCTAATTCATAATTCTTTTTTGCCTTGTCAGGCTTGCTTAAGTTTTCATAGCATTTGGCAATGTTTAAATACAGAGAAGGAAAAGCACTTTTAACAGTGTCGTTATTTACTTTTAATGCAAACTGCAAGGACATTTCGAGCCATTTTAATTTGTCGGAAATATTTTTTTGATGTCGGGCTACGTAATGAGCTGCAAGAAATTTTTCAAGGTCGGTTTTCGCTTCGTTCCATGCTTGAATAAACAGTTTGCTTGCTTCTTCAGGTTTGCCTTTTTCTTCCAGGCCCATACCTTGAAGGCAGCATTTAACAACATTGTTGTTTGGGTCGAATTCCATTTTCTAATTATTTCGTCTGTTAATTATTGTAATATCAATTCAGTTGCTTGTACTTAGAATAGCTAAGCGAACATTAAGAACTTAGATTTAATATCACAATGCTAAACCAGCTAACGACATTGCGCATAAGCTGCGTGCAAGCTGGCGTTGATTAAAAAACAAAATGTACTACAGCAATTGACTAGCCCAAAATCGGCAGGGTAGGGCGAGGCCTGTCCGCTTGAAGCGCTGGTTGTACGCATATTCTACCGCTTAATGTTATGCAAATATTTTGCTGCTGCTTTACTCATGCGCTCATAATCATGGCCGACATTAGGGATTACCCTTATTTCCCAATTAAATTCAGTTCCCAGACTATCAGCATATACTTTTGATTCGTTGTAAAAGTATTTACCCCGGGCCAGTCTATGCGTTCCTTGTTTATCTATCTCAGGTGATCGAACTAAATGGCCTCCGGTTTCATTTTCATCGTCTTCTTCTCCGATAAAAATTATAAGATTAGCTTTGAAAGCCTTTTCAACTTGTTTATCTGCGGCCCAAACTCCTTTTAAACCATACGGAAATTTATCATCGACCGAAGGGATAGTGTACCAACCCGAATTTGACGCCAATATTCTTTTTGCTTTGTTATCCGGATTAAAAAGCGTCAGGCGCTGCAAGATTTGTCCTCCTGCTGAATGTCCAAACATATCATACGTTTCCGTCTCTAGTTTCAGTTTATTTTTAACCTCGGTAAAAATTCTATCAAAGTCATCCCAGATCCATTCTTCCGACTCTTCATTGATCTCATAACTTAACATGGCGGTACGTTCTTCATTTATTTTTACATCAGAAATCATTCCGCCGAGGTTATAGCTCCAAAATTCAGGATAATATTCTTCTGGATAATGAGGAGACAGAATTAATATTCCTTGTTGCTCCGAAGCTTCAACCCAAGCATCGCGGTAATTCCAGCTATTTCTTCCAGAACCCGGCACAACCATCATCACATTAGATCCCGTACTAAAATTTTTGGGTTTATGGTAGAAGATCGTAATTGTCTTTTCTTTGTGTGCACCTCCTCCCTCTACCAGAAAGTTGCCCGATCCAGTATCAAGATTAATTTTGTTGATATCAGAGGAATCTGTTTTCTCAATTAGATTCATTTCACAAACCGGGCATATACCATCATGGTCAAATAACAAAGTATCATGAACAGCACAAGGAGGACATACGTAAGCTTGTTGGGTCTTTTGACAAGAGGAAAGGAGAGGCGCTAAAAGGAAGGAAATGACAGAGGCTGTAATTAATCGCATCGTTCAATTTTTTAAGTCTAATTTGTGGATGCTAATCACTACGGTTTAAACCCTCATGCAGTTACGTTTTTTTAGATAGGTGTATAACGACCCACGGCATAAGCGGCTTGGAGATTATGAACTCAATTTAACAGACAAAACTTTAACTGCAAAGATAGGGTCTTAAACCAAGTTTGTACCAAGTCCGCTTAATGCCGTTGTTATGGAGCCGGTTCCCGGCTATGAGATTGCCGTCCAGTCTTCCAGCTTTATTTCATTAAGTCGGCTAAAGTGTCTTGTGTTATTTGTGACCATTGTTAAATCGAATGAGACGGCTGTCGCCCCAATCAAAAGATCAAAGTCGTCAATTATTTTTCCGGACTTTTGCAGGCGTGCCTTTTCCGAAGCATAGATATCGAGTGCCGGAAAGATGGGGAGTATCTGAATTCCACTCAAAAAGTTTTCAAGAGCTTGTTGATTCTTCTCTTTAGCCTGGCTTTTTGCGACACCAAATTTTAATTCTGCCAACGTAATCTCAGATATAAAACAATTTTCGGGGCCGACCTCTTCAAAGTGCGATTTTAGGTCATGCAAACCCTTGATATAATAGATGCATATGTTTGTGTCCAGCAGGTATTGACTCAAAACTCTTCAATGGTTCTGTTGAATGTTCTGGATCCTTTGATGGTTTCAATCAATTCTTCGGCACTTTCCTTCTCGTCCCAACCACCAAAGGCTTTATAAAAATTAGTTTTCTCTTGCTTTATATCCGTTTTCACAGTATGGGTGAGCTTTGAAATCAGATCGAGCTTGTTTTGTACACTCATATTTTTCAACAAGGAGATGTAGCTGTCGATAAGTTTTGTATTTATGTCTGCTGTATTCATAGCAACACACCTCTGTCTTTTTGAAACTAATTGGGTCAATTGACTTTGACAGTATCTTTATATGAAACGAATATCTTCATGTCTGATTATGAAAGGTAAAGAAAAATCAGGATTGAAAGAACGTTGAATCTGCAACTCATTAGAATTACGCTCGGTTCCATAACGGCCCCGCAAATAACCGGCTTGGAGATTAAGTTCTCAATTTAACAGACACAACTATAACTGCAAGAGGAC
>CALJMB010000321.1 GCA_937982515.1 uncultured Balneolaceae bacterium | reverse complement strand
AAAGTAGTAAGTATAAAGTAGTAAGTATAAAGTAGTAAGTATAAAGTAGAAGGTAACAAGTAGAATTACTCATGGAGTTACTGTTAAATATTTGTATCTATTTGCCCCTTGCGGGAATCATCGGTATTCTGTTGGTGCGGAGCAGTCAGGCTGTGAAATGGATTAGCCTTTTGGTAACAACGGCAACCTTCGTTCTGTCGCTTCCGTTGCTGCTGAACTTTGAAATCGGTTCCTCCGCCGTGCAATATATGACCGCAGGCGACCCTGTGCTGCCCGGGCTCGATATCAAATATCTTGTAGGCCTTGACGGACTCAGCCTTCTGTTGTTTATGCTGACAACACTAATAGGGCCTATCGTAATTCTCGCTTCCTGGAATTCCGTTGAAAAGCATTTGGCCGGCTACTATTCCATGCTCCTCTTACTGCAGACGGCCTCGCTCGGTGTCTTCGCCTCGCTTGATCTGATCGTATTTTACATCTTCTTTGAACTCTCGCTTATTCCCATGTACTTCCTTATAGGGATATGGGGAGGCAAAGGCCGTATCCACGCAACCGTCAAGTTTTTTGTGTATACCCTCGTAGGTTCACTTATTATGCTTGTTGGGCTGATCTACTTAGGCTATGATGCAGGCGCCTTTATGGAGGGTGTCACTTTTACGTCAGACTGGCGCTTTCTCTCCGGCGAATCCTATCAGATCGGGTTGGTAGAGCAAACCTGGTTGTTTCTGGCTTTTGCTCTGGCCTTTTGTATCAAGGTGCCGCTGTTTCCCTTTCACACATGGTTGCCGTATGCTCATACCGAGGCGCCTACCGCGGGGTCTGTAGTTCTGGCGGCCATTATGCTTAAGATGGGTACTTACGGGCTGCTGAGAGTGTGTCTGCCCGTCTTTCCCAATGCTTTTATGGAGTTTGCACCCTACATGGCTGCACTGGCCGTAATCGGTATTATCTATGGCGCTCTGGTGGCGATGGTACAGAAAGACTGGAAAAAACTGGTCGCTTATTCCTCAGTCAGCCACCTTGGTTTTGTAGTTTTAGGGTTATTTGCTTTTAACACGATTGCCGTGCAAGGGGCTTTAATACAGATGGTGAATCACGGGCTGTCAACCGGAGCCCTCTTTCTAATTGTGGGGATGATTTATGATCGCCGCCACACGCGTGAAATTAAAGACTTTGGCGGTATAGCCAAGGTGATGCCTGTTTTTGCCACGGTGTTTATGATTACTACCCTGGCTTCGATCGGCCTGCCGGGGTTAAACGGATTTGTCGGGGAATTCCTGATCCTGAACGGTACGTTCAATTCAGCCATTATTCCCGAAAAAGCCTTTGCCATATTTGGAACCGTTGGGGTTATCCTGGCCGCTGTATATATGCTTTGGCTGTACCAGCGTGTGATGTTCGGCCCGCTGAAACATGAAGAGAACAAGCAGCTGACAGATCTTAACTTCAGGGAAATAGGGTTATTGGTTCCGTTGATTATTTTTATGTTCTGGATTGGGATCCGTCCCACCGATTTTATGAAATATTCAGAAACGCAAATCGATGAAATGCTGCAGGCGTCTGAACAGAAAAGCGTGGCTATCAGGCAGGCGGCCTCGTCGAAGGAACTACCGGAGTGGGCTACTACTTTATATGATGTAACACCCGAATTGGCATCCGAAATGAAGTAGGTACAGTATAATGGCTACTCCCTTAACATCAGATGAGCTTCAATCAGCTCTTGAAACCCTGGATGGCTGGAGCTACGAAGACGACAAAATTAAAAAGGACTTCACATTTAAAAACTTCCGTGAGGCAGTAGCATTCATAACACGCATCGCCTTCGAGGCGGAAGAGCAGGTTCATCACCCCGAACTGTTTAATGTATATAATAAAGTCAGCATAGCGCTAAGCACGCACGATGCCGACGGAAAAGTAACTGAAAAAGATATTAAGCTCGCTAATACTATCGAGTCATTGTATAACAAATAAGCTGAATGGATTACTTACACGATCTCTACGCATTTTTACCCGGAATCATCACTGCTATTGCCGGATTGATTGCTATACTTATTGATTCATATAAAGATGACCACGATGGAATTTTCGGCTTGACAGTCATTGCGCTGTTCGCCGGGTTGGTTATCGCTGTTATGGACATGTTCGGCCCTGTGGGTGAAGCTTTTTCGGGAATGATTACCTACGGTGGCACCGCCGCTTTCGGGAGTGCTGTAGTTCTTTTTGGGGCCTTATTCTCTGTGCTGATCTCCAGAGAGTACCTGATGGCTATAGACCATAATTTCGGAGAGATCTATGCCCTGGTATTGTTCGCCACAAGTGGTATGCTGGGCCTGGCTTCGGCCAATAACCTGGTTATGGTTTTCCTGGGCCTGGAAACCATGTCTATCTGCCTGTACGTACTGGCCGGAACGGTTAAGAATCAAAAAATGGGAGCGGAAGCGGCATTGAAATACTTCCTGCTTGGCGCTTTTTCTACAGGATTCCTGTTGTATGGTATGGCTTTGATTTATGGCGCTACAGGATCTTTCGATCTCTACCAGATTGCCCAGGCGGCAAGCGGTGATCTGCTTTTTGTAGCCGGCGGCGGTTTAATACTGGTCGGTTTCTTTTTCAAGGTTGCAGCCGTTCCTTTCCACATGTGGACGCCGGATGTGTATCAGGGTACACCCACCACGCTTACGGCTTATATGGCTACGGCTTCCAAATCAGCTACGTTTGTGGCGTTCATTCTTATACTGTCTCGCATGCTGCCGGCCGGTGCAGCCGACTGGAGCTCCGTTTTGACGGTTATTGCCATACTAACCATGGTGCTGGGTAATATCATCGCTCTTGTGCAGGATAATGTTAAGCGAATGCTGGCTTATTCAAGTGTGGCTCACGCGGGATATCTGTTGGTGGGCCTGGCTGCGGATACTCCGGAAGGATACAGCGCCGTACTTTATTATTTATTAGTGTATACATTGATGAATGTCGGCGCCTTTGGCATTGTAGCATTTTATGAGCGCCAGCAGGGGCTGGACTTCACCGACATCAATAACTACGCAGGTCTGGGATTTAAGCGTCCGGCAATGGGAGTCATGTTCTCTATTTTTCTTTTCTCACTTGCGGGTATTCCTCCTCTCGCCGGATTTGTCGGTAAGTACCAGGTGTTTGCAGCTGCAATTAACGCCGATATGCTGGGCCTGGCCATTATCGGGGTGCTGGCAAGTGCCGCCAGTGTCTATTATTACCTCCGTCCCATGGTTTACATGTATATGCGTGAGCCGCACAAAGATCTCCCCCTTGTACAGCCGGGCTGGTTGTTTAAGGCAAGTATTCTGATCCTGACCTTACTAACCATCTATTTTGGAATAGCTCCGGGTGGCCTTTCCGACCTGCTTGCTTCGTACTACTCCGGTGAATGGATTGTACAAATTGCACCGTGACGGGATAAGCTTTAAGGGATTCGGACTCCTGAATTCAGAACTCTTCAATGGCGACTGGCTGTAGAACTGTAGAACTGTAGAACTGTAGAACTGTAGAACTGTAGAACTGTA
>CALJMB010000320.1 GCA_937982515.1 uncultured Balneolaceae bacterium | reverse complement strand
CCAAAATCACCCTCAAATCCACATTTGCAGGCTAATTGTCCACACGCCCTAGTAAGTAAGACGATTTCAGAAGCCATCCCTTACAAAAAAAATAATTTTTCGGAGAAAGGCATGTATGAATTGCGGAATGAGATAAAAAAGGCGCTGTTTTCTTTCCGAGCCCCGTCAACGCAGCGGACTTGTAGGGGCAGGAGGGGTGGCCCTGAGCCTGCCGGCAGGCATCCCGCGGCATCACACATAGCATGCGTATTATTTGAACGGATATTTCAACTTGCGTTCTGCAATATGGAATGAAATACAAATAACCGGTTTGTTGGCAGCGCCCAGAGCGATTTTAATATATACTTCCGCACCTCTTACCTTCTTGCCAAATACCCACATTTGCGACCCTCCGTGTATGGTTTCTTCCAGCGGGCCTTTGCAATAGTCTTCTACGTTAAGCTGTTCAATAATCTTTCTGCGCCGGATGAACAACAACACCGGATCTAATAAGGCCTGGGTATTCTTTTTACGAACCACATTAAGGATGCCAAATACCTTCATCTTTATTTTAAAATGTCTCAGAAACCGTTCTGCATCCCGTTTATCGGAAACATGCAAACGATGTGTGCGTGTTGAAAACATCACTATATAGGGGAGGTAAATAGTTATTCATTAGTAAAACAACGATAAAGTTGTGTAATGGACGGCGGCAGGCGCAGCCCGGGGTTTTGTCCCGCAAGGCCAAGGCGGCTAACCGGTAAGGCCAGGCAACCTAAAGCGTAAGCACAAGGCTCCTGAAGCGTAAGGGCAAGCACCTTGTGTGGCAGGGTTAGCCTGCCTGAGCCGTAAGGTTACGCTCCCTAACCCGTAAGGCTGGCCAGTCTAAACCGTAAGGCCGTATGGCTTGTGCCGTCGGTTCCGGTGGCCCGGCCAGTCGGGTTAAAGACCTCGTGCGGCAGGGAAAACCGGCTTGTGCCGTAAGCACAAGCAACCTGTATCGCCGGTTGGGATGGCTTGTGCCGTAAGCACAGACTTCTTGTACCGGCCACACAAACACCTTATGCTGTAAGCGCGGGCGCTTTTTATACGTAAGGCGGCCCTCTTCTGTAATAGGAAGGGGCCGGCCTTACGTGTGGCTATCTGATGGTTAACGGTTCATTATTCGGGTCCGGCTACTGTTAGCTCAGGCAGCAGCGTGCCGGTACGTATGCTGGTTGTGCTGTGAATGATCGTTCGCACTTCCAGTTTATAGGTTCCCGCGGCGAGTTCCGGGTTGCTGAAGATCAGCTCGCCCGGTTTATTGCGCAGCATTCTGGTCTCCACCCGTGTTTCGGTGTGGTCGGCCGTGTTGATAAAGAATATGCCCTGGTTGGGGTCCTCTTCATCAAACTTGAGATAGGAGCCAGTAATACGGGCGCCCATAACAGGAGTAATCATCTCATCCTGTGTTTCGCTGGCGTTGTCGTGATAGCGGCGCACCACCGGTAGCTGTTGCCGCGGCGCGATCTTCTCCACATCTATCTCCCCGTTCTGCGGACGCATGCGCACCCCGGGGTTGGTATTTATCTTTGTAGAGTGGCGGGAGGGATCGAAGCGATCGTCCTCACCGTTGAACACCCCGCTCATGCCGGGGCTGAAGTTGACCAGCGGCGTGTTGACGTTGTGTCCCTGGAAGACCAGGCTCCGGATGCCCCGGGTGATCTCCTCGAAGTTAGCCAGCGCCTCGGCTGTGGTGATGGTTGAGCCCTCACGCGTCATATAGTCGAGCACGTCTTCGAGCGTATAGGTTTGCGGATTGATGCTGACGGCCATGTAGTCGTCAGGGTCTGGTGTGATATGATTCGGCACCAGATAATATTGTAAAGCCATAACAGCCTCCAATAGTTAAGTGTTGGTATTATCCCGGAGGGAAGCAGCCGGTCCCCTGAGCCAACGCAGCTAAAGAGACTTCGTAAGGCCACCCGCCCTGCTTTAATGCCGAATAAGCGGCATTAACCTGGCAAGACACCGCCTCCGGGGTTGTTGATTTCAAGACGCGGAATTTCCGGCCTTAGTAGTAAGACTGTTTTGGAGGCCATTCCTTACAAAAAAATTTTATTTTTTTTGTAATCGGCGTTTGTGGGGTGTGAGAGGGGATTTTTCTTAAGAAAGACTTCCTGAGTTTCTGAAACTCAGGAAGTCTGGAGGGGAAAGTTGATGGTATTAGCTAATTGCTGAGCGCTCTAAAGGCTCATAATAGCGAGCTAAAACCCGTCGGTGGAAATCACTCAATTCAGCCTTCCATCAACCGCAACGTACTGGCCCGGTTCAGTGATGTTTCAGAGAAGCGGTTTTCGAGCCTGGCGGGGAACAGGGAGCGGATCAGGAAGTATTTGGAGGAGGTTGTGAAGGAAGGATAAAGGATGCCATCCGCGGGCATCCGCAGTATCCCTGTTATCCGCGTTTCCCTGCCTGTTTATTGTGATCATTGACAACTGTTCATTGATCTCCCGTTCACTGCCGCCCCGCCGCCCAGCGGATGCCCTCTACCACGTGGCTACGGCCGAAGTCGGTATCGAGGGCGCGGACGTCGTGGCCCAGGCCGGTATAGAAGTATCGCCCGCCTTTGTACTCGCGGGTCCAGATGATGGGGTGATCCTCCGGCATCGGCTCGGCGCCCTGCCGTTTCCAGTCGCCGCGGACGGGAGTGTAGGTATTGTCATCCACCGTAAGCAGTACCGTTACGCCTTCCAGCCCCTGAACAGAGCGGTCGTAGTTCTGATAGTCGGCCTCGTACCAGAACTCCTCCGGGAAACCGTCTACGATGGGGTGCCCCTGGCCCTCTGCCGGGATCGTCACCCGCGCCCGCTCAAATTCGGAGTCGCTGGTAAAGTTGCAGCCGATCACGTCGGTGTACCACGGCCAGGTATCCACCTGAACCGATGCGGCATGGATGCCTACAAAGGCTCCGCCGTTTTCGTACCATTGCTGTAAGACCGCCCGCTGCTGTTCATTGAATACTTCGCCCAGCCAGTTGGCGTTCTGGAACAGCACCACGTCGTACTTCTCCAGCCGTTTCGGGTTGATATCGCCCGGTGTTTCGGTGATATGAATATCTATCTCGTGTTCGGCCCCCAGGCTGACCAGCCACGCGTTGATGTCGGGTATCTCTGCATGTCGGTACCATCCGGTACCGGAGAAGGCCAGTACGGTAATTTCGGGTTTAGCGTTTTCCTGTGCCCGGACGGGTGCCACGGCGATCAGTAAAATTAATCCCACGGTCACGGCAGATTTTATGTGGTCTATCATAGTTTAATTCCTTGTTATGTCGGGTTATGGGAGTCAGGTGCTTGATCCTGATGAATTTAACTATACATAATACGGAAGAGGGAAACAAGAGAGGGAACGAAGAGGAGGGAAGCAATCGTGTTGCACTGGCGTGAGCGGACGGTTGCGCCATTGTGGTGCCCGCAGTGCAAAAACCTTTTCGGACAGACATGTGGGGCAAACACGTGGGACAGATACGTGGGACAGATACGTGGG
>CALJMB010000319.1 GCA_937982515.1 uncultured Balneolaceae bacterium | reverse complement strand
GGGTCACCGCAGCGGGCACCGATCCCGGGATGACAGGGAGACGCCGTGCGAAGAATGCAGCATCCCCGGGCACGAGCGGACGCTCGCGCCATGGAAGGGGGCTCGCGCCATGGAAGCCTTGCGCAGAACGCAGCACGTTCCCGGGCGTACAGCCGTACGCCCCTACCCATCGCACCTGCCGGGGGAGACGCCTTGCGCAGAACGCGGCTTGTTTCTACTTTCTACTTTCTACTTTCTACTTTCTACTTTCTACTTTCTACTCCTCACTATCGTATGTAAAATCCATCCGTCCGATCTGTGCTCATCTGTGGCTAACCCCCGTCTGTCCGGGCGTTATCCGCAGTAAATGTTCGTAAGTCTGGCAGGCTTTTAAGGCAGGATCTCCTGGATCAGTTCTTCTATAGATCTGTTAACGCCCTGCATGATTTTGTCATCCTGCTGGCTGAGCTCCCTGTTGCGCCGGCGTTCCTCAAAAAGTTCTTCCGCAATGCTCAGGGCGGCCAGTACCATTACAGTGGTTTCCGGTTGTTTGCTGAGTTCCTTTTTGTATTGACGGAATTTTTCATCCACATATTGAGAAATTCTCATCATAGCCTCAACTTCAGACTCTTCAACTTTTAGCGGATACTGCTTGCCCAGTATAGTTATTTTAACCGATTTCATTATCCGTCCTCCAAATGGGTGTCTATCTTGGAGATGAGCCCCAAAACCTGATGGCGCAGAGCCATGCGTTCGCTTTCTGCCATGGCGGAAAAAATATCCGTCTGTCCATCCTGAATTTCTTCAAGCTTGGTTTTAAGCCGGTCATTCTCCTTTTCAAGCTCCTTGATTTCATCCTTTAGCGAGGTTACTTCTTTTCGGATGCGATCAAGAAGGGTGTGAAAATGCTCATGATATGGACTCTCATTTGTAAGCAAAGCCAATGCATTTATTTAAGATCTGAGTTTTGCTGAGTACCGCTGCTCCAGTGCCTTAACCACTTTATTGATAATAGGTTCTACGTCATTGATAGTCAATGTTTTGTTTTTATCGATGAATGAGAGGCGAAAGGCCAGGCTTTTTTTATTTTCACCCAGCGATCCCCCTTCAAAAACATCAAAAACCTGAAGGCTTGTCAGGCTCTTTCCGGCTTCGTTTCTGATTTCTCTCAAAAGGTCGCCGGCCAATACGCCTGAATCTACGATAACGGCAAAATCAAATTCGAATGATGGGTAGCGCGGCACGGGTTCATACCGATGAGCCGGAAGGCCGCTGCGCACCTGAAAAATCTTATTCAGAGAAAACTCCGCAACGAAAGCGGGATACTCAATTTCATACTTCTCGAGCAAAGAGGAATCGACTGCCGCCAGTTCGGCAATGTCAATATCATCAATCGTATACTTCAATGAGCCGTTATCTGCTACTGTAATATCTGCGTGCTCTTCCAGTCCCAGCTGACTCAGAAAGGTGGTAACGGATGCCTTTAGGTCGAATATATCATACGCTTCAGGTTCTGTTTTCCAGTGTTCAATCGTCCTTAACCCTGAAATCCCCAGCAGCAAACGGGATTCTTCTTTTATGTTGGGAAAGTAGGTCCCCTCATCCGATTTGTTGAACACGTGGCCCACCTCAAAAAAGCGTACTTCTTTGATATTCCTGTTAAAATTATAGGAGGCCGATGTTAAAAAACCGTGCAGGAGGGAGGGGCGCAAAGTAGTCATATCCTTGGAAATAGGATTCAGCGTGTGAACCATCTGATCCAGGCTGCCAAATAGCCCGGCATCGTTTTCGGGCAGCAGAGAGTTTGTGTAAATTTCCCTGAACCTCAGCTCTTTGGCCGTCTGCCTTGCTTTATCCTGCAGTTGTTCCCATTCGTTGATAGCTTCGGGCGAGGCGAACCGGCTGTGTTCGGGAGCCTTGATGTTGTTATAGTCGTACAGACGCCCCACCTCTTCTATAAGATCTACCTCTCGCTCCAGATCAGGGCGGAACGTTGGCACGCGGTAGGTGATGGAGTCTTGATCTTCGGCAACGGCCTCAAACTCCAGTCCGTTAAGAAGCTCTTTAATTTCCGGAACAGAGAGATCCGTTCCCAGCAGACGGTTGGTATACGACTTGCGCAGATTGAGTTCAAGAGGCTCGGTTTGAACAGGGTGGATGTCCGTGCAGCCATCCACAACGGTGCCTCCCGCTAAATCGGCAATAAGGCTTGCCGCCCGTTCCGCTGCGATACGTTGCAGGTTTGGGTCAACTCCGCGCTCAAAACGGTAAGAAGCGTCTGTGTTAAGCGCCTGTTGTTTCGCGGCCCTGCGGGTAGATCCGGGATCAAAATAAGCGCTTTCCAGCAGAATATTGGTGGTAGTGTCACTCACTTCGGAATTTACGCCCCCCATAACTCCGGCAATGGCTACAGGCCCTTCCTCATCACAAATGAAGAGCGTGCCGGCCGGGCATGCGCGTTTAACGTGATCCAGGGTTTCGAACTCTATAGCCTCGTCAAAATCCCGGACGATAATTTTGTTGCCCCTGATGGTATCCATATCGAAGGCGTGAAGGGGCTGCCCCAGCTCGTACATCACATAATTGGTGACATCAACTACATTATTGACAGGGCGTACGCCTATGGCCAGCAGCCTGTTTTTAAGCCAGGAGGGGGATTCGCCTATGGTTACTCCACGCACGGCTTTACCCACATAGCGATGGCATTTCTCTGGGTTTTTGATTTCTATAGCTACATAATCATCAATCGGCGCGGCTTCTTTATACTCCGTCTCAAACGGTTTTTCAAGTTTCAGGTTAAGTGCCGCTGCCAGGTCGCGCGCTACACCGAGATGACAGGTAGCATCGGGACGGTTGGGAGTGATGGCAATATCGATGACTGTATCCGTATATAAATCCAGCACTTCGCTGAGAGGGGCTCCCGTTTTAGCCTGATCGTCCAGTACCATAATTCCATCATGGCCGGTGCCAAGGCCCAGTTCATCTTCAGCGCAAATCATACCCCTGGACTCTTCGCCGCGCAGTTTGGCTTTTTTGATGGTCAGGAAATCCCCGTTGTTTAGTTTAACCGGCAGGGTGGTACCCACAGTGGCAACCGGCACTTTTTGTCCTTTGGCTACATTGTCGGCCCCGCAGACAATTTGTACCCGTTCCTCTCCCAGACTAACATCACAAAGCCGCAGGCGGTCGGCGTTAGGGTGTTTCCTGACATCCAGCACTTCGCCGACTACAACGCCTTCCAGCAGGCTTCCGTGAGGTTCTATTCCCTCAACTTCCAGCCCGATGAGCGTCAGCTTTTCAGCTGTCTCTTCAGGTGTTAAATCAAGATTGATAAATTCTTTAAGCCAGTTGTATGATATGTTCATTTAATTATTCTTCGAGATCCTGAATAATGGTTTTTATTTGCCGGTTAAGTGATGGGATTCCC
Source organism: uncultured Balneolaceae bacterium (assembly GCA_937982515.1). Taxonomy (GTDB): domain Bacteria; phylum Bacteroidota; class Rhodothermia; order Balneolales; family Balneolaceae; genus CALJMB01. The sequence continues at coordinate 5,948 of CALJMB010000319.1, read as the reverse complement.
TGTTGTAAGGCTGTCCATAGAATTTCATAGTCCACACCAAAATAGGTGTGTATAAGCTTATCCCGCATCCCTGCCATTTTTCTCCATTCGATGCCAGGATATTTATCTCTTATTTTCGGGGGAATGTTTTTGGTTGCCTCACCGATAATTTCAAGGCTTCTGACAAAGGCCCGGATAAGGACGTCATCTTCAATAAAATCATCGAAATGGAGATTTTCTGCTTCTTTGAGAAGAAAATCGGTCTCTACTAAAATATGGTCCAAATACTCAAGAATCGAACGAGACATATTCAATCTCTTTTTCGATGCAGGCTTTCATTCTGTCACTTAGAGCTGCTCTGGTAACCAAGTCTACTTTTTCTTGAAACAGATCTTCCAGCAGAAAGACCAGGTTGATAAAGTTATCATAGTTTTTTTTGCCTTGTTCGAAGTCTACAAGAATGTCAACATCGCTTTCAGCTGTCTCTTCTCCCCGAACAACCGACCCAAAAAGCCCAAGCTTAACCACACCAAACTCCTTTATTTTTTCAGCATGCTCTTCGAGAAGGTGTAGAATAAGTTTTTTGTCTAAGGTTGTTTTAACAGTCATTTCTTTACTGTTTAATTAGCCGGCTTTCCTAAAGGTAGGGATTAGAGAGGACATCTTCTCAATGAAACTGCTCAAGAAACCGTACATCGTTGTCATAGAACACGCGGATGTCGTTGATGCCGTGGCGCAGCATGGCAATGCGCTCCACACCCATACCCCAGGCAAAGCCGGTATATTGTTCAGGGTCTATACCAACAGACTGGAATACGTTAGGGTCGACCATGCCGGAGCCCAGAATTTCCAGCCATTTGCCTTCGCCATTTGCCACCCACCAGATATCTAATTCCAGGCTGGGTTCGGTGAAAGGGAAGAAGCCGGGCCGCAGCCGGTATTTAACATCGCTCCCGAACATGAGCTTGGCAAAGCTGATCAGGGTTTCTTTAAGCTCGGCTACGCTTACGTTGGTATCCACATAGAGCGCTTCTACCTGGTGGAACAGGAAATACGACTTGGGAGTTACCGCCTCGTTACGGTACACCCGTCCCGGCATGATAGCGCGGATGGGAGGTTTCTGTTCCTGCATCAAACGGATTTGCACCGGCGATGTGTGTGTGCGAAGTACCAGGTCGTTCTTGCCGGTATCTTCGTGCTTCTCAATAAAAAAGGTGTCCTGCTCATCTCTGGCCGGGTGGTTGGGAGGGAAGTTGAGAGCCGTGAAATTGTGAAAGTCATCTTCAATCTCCGGGCCATCCGCTACGGTAAAGCCCAGGCGGAAGAAGATATTCTTCATCTCTTCCAGCGTTTGTGTGAGCGGATGATAGGAACCGGGAGAGAGGGGAGGGGCCGGCAGGGTGATGTCGTCCGTAGCCTTTTTCTTACCTAAAGAATCGCCTGAAGCAAGTAAGGCCTTGGTGCGGTCGTATTTTTCCTGCGCCAGGTTTTTGGCCTCATTCATCCCTTTGCCAACACGGGCTCTGTCTTTCCCGGGAACTTCACCCATACGGCCAAACATCGTCTGCACCTTTCCTTTGCGGGAGAGAAACTCCAGCCGGAAAGCTTCCAATTCCTCTTCATTGGTTATTTGGAACTGTTCAATTTCCTTCTTAAGGGATTCGATATCAGAAAGCATGGGTGTGTTTTCAGTATGTTAAGCAAAGATTGATAGTAAATGCGGATACCATTTCACAGTGCGTACCAGGACCGGACGAGCGGCCGATGACGCGGGCCGCCTTCCATCTCCTCCTTGGCAAAGCAGGGCTGTTACGTTCTGCATGTTGCTGAGTCAAAACCTGTCAGGTTTTTGTTGTATATGGCCAAAGAGCTTGTTTTAAGACAAACCTGGCAGGTTTCGGCCGGTCCGAGGTCAGAGCGCAACAGCCCCGCCCCCGCAAAGAACCTCCCGCCTGTCGGGAGGGCTGTACGGCATAAGCACGATTCGCCTATACCAACTTCATGAAATGCATGTGGCATAATAAGTAACGAGTGAGGAGTAATAAACAAATGATATTTACTTTTTACTCCTTACTTATCACTCTTTATCAGAAGTGCCAAAGCTATTCAATTTAGCATAATCCTTCAATAAAAAAACCGATCTCCCGAGCAGGCGGAAGACCGGTTTTTTAAAAAAGATTTCACAGGCTTATTTAAGAGCTTCCTCTGTAATAGCTGTGAACGTCGCCGGATCATTGACGGCAAGGTCGGCAAGTACCTTGCGGTTGATCTCGATATTCTTATCATTCAAGGCTCCCATCAGCCTGGAGTAGGTGGTACCGTTTTGACGGGCAGCGGCGTTGATGCGCATAATCCAGAGTTTTCTGAACTCTCGTTTTCTAACCTTGCGGTCGCGATATTGATACAGCAGGCCTTTTTCCACTGCATTTTTAGCAACCGTATACACATTTTTTCGTTTGCCCCAGTAACCTTTCGCCTGTTTTAGAATTTTACGGCGACGGCGACGGGAAGCCACCCGATTTCGTGAACGTGGCATTTTGTCTGATATTTAAGAGTTAGAGTTAATTATTTCTTATATGGAATCAAGTGCCGGATGGACTTTTCATCGTTCTGATGAACCAAGGTATCCTGGCCGAGCTTGCGTTTCCGTTTACTGCTTTTCTTTGTGAGGATGTGACGTTTGTACGCCTTTTTGCGCTTTATTTTACCGGACCCGGTAAGTTTGAAGCGCTTTTTGGCCCCACTGTTTGTTTTCATCTTTGGCATAACAATGCACCTGTCTGAAATTTCTTAATAATTTAAAGGCTTGGAAGATAGGAATTAATGACAACAGAATAAACCCGTATCGCAGATTAAACGGATGAACCGGATTATGCTGATGACACAGGCCTGCGGCTGTGTATGTATGGGGATGAGGTAATGGCGAGGGGCCGTTAAGATTTAAGATATAGCATGCCCCCAAACGGCAGCCACAGACTGCCGTTTCGGCGGAATCTGGTAAATAAACTTAATCTGCGGTCATTTCTTGGCGGGCGAAAGCATCATGATCATTCTCCGGCCTTCCATGGAAGGTTTGGATTCTATCTCACTGATGTCATCGAGTTCTTCTGCCAGGCCGATCAGCAACTCTCTGCCCCGGTCGGTATAAAGCATATCACGGCCTCTGAACTGGACGGTTGCTTTAACTTTGTCTCCGCTCTTTAGAAATTCCCGTGCATGGCGTGTTTTAAATTCCAGGTCGTGGTCGTCTGTATTAGGACGGAAGCGCAACTCTTTTACCTGAACCGTATGCTGTTTCTTCTTGGCTTCTTTCTCTTTCTTCTTTTTTTCGTACATAAACTTGCCGAAATCGATCACCTTACAAACAGGCGGGTTGGCATCAGGTGCAATTTCCACCAAGTCCATACCGTACGACTCTGCAATCTCCAGAGCTCTTTCAATAGGTACAATCTCATGACCTTCATCAGGCTTGATCACTCTCACCTTAGAAGCTCGTATTTCATTATTAACGTTAGGGCGGTCATCATTGCCCTTTGGACGTTGTCTTCTTCTTCCGATAGTAACCTCTTATATATATTTTTAGTTATTATGTTTGGGAATGTCTTTATGCTCAATCTCTGCCAAGAGATTAGAAATAAATTCAGAAAAATCAAAGGTTCCGATATCACCTTCTTTATGCCGCCGAACAGAGACCGTACCGGCTGATTTCTCCTGGCTGCCTACAACTAACATAAATGGAACCTTGCTCGTTTCCGCATCACGAATCTTAGCGCTAATTTGTTCATCTCTGGCATCAACTGCAACCCGGATGTCATGTTTCTTTAATTCATGAGCGCAGGCATAGGCGTATTCGTTATAGTCTTCCGATATGGGGAGTATTTTTGCCTGTACCGGCGCCAGCCACACGGGAAAGTCGCCCGCAAAATGTTCGATAAGAATACTGACAAACCTCTCCATAGAGCCAAATGGTGCCCGGTGGATAATAACCGGCCGGTGTTTTTTGTTATCCGATCCTATATATGTCAGGTCAAAACGCTCCGGCATCACGTAGTCTACCTGCACCGTTCCCAGTTGCCACTTCCGGCCGATGGCATCACGGATGATAAAATCGATTTTAGGCCCGTAAAAGCTGGCCTCTCCGTGAGCAACGGTATAAGCCAGGTCCAGTTCATCGGCCACTTCTTGTATTTCGCGCTCGGCTCGTTCCCAATACTCGCTTTTCCCGCCGTACTTTTCTTCATTATCGTCACGGAAAGAGAGCCGGATATCTACCGGCATTTCAAACGTTCCGAATACAAGCTGGGTCAGGCCAATACAATTTTTAATCTCGTCTTTGAGCTGCTCGTGGGTACAGTAGATGTGGGCGTCGTCTTGCGTAAAGCCGCGCACACGAGAGAGGCCATTTAGTTCGCCGGACTGCTCATACCGGTAAACACTGCCGAATTCAGCCAGCCGCAGCGGGAGATCCCGGTAGCTTCTCAGTTCATTGGAATAGATGCGGTGGTGGTGGGGACAGTTCATCGGCTTGAGCAGATACTCCTCATCATCTACCTGCATGGGGTTGTATTGAGACTCTTTATAATACGGGTAATGGCCCGAGGTTTTGTATAGCTCCAGGTTTCCGATATGAGGGGTGATGACTTCCTGATACCCCCGTTTTTTTTGTTCCTCCCGCAGAAACGCTTCCAGTGTACGCCGTATGGTTGTGCCGTTTGGGAGCCAGACCGGAAGTCCCTGCCCAACCATGGGATCCATCATATAAATTCCCAGCTCTCTGCCCAGCTTTTTATGGTCTCGCTTTTTGGCCTCTTCCATCTGGTGCTCATACTGCTCCAGCATCTTCTGCTTCGGGAAGGAAATGCCGTAAATACGGGTCAGCTGTTTGCTGTTAACATCACCCCGCCAGTAGGCCCCCGCTACGGTGGTTAGTTTCACGGCCTTTACCCGGCCGGTATCCGGAATGTGAGGCCCCCGGCACAGGTCGGTAAAGTTACCCTGCACATAAAACGTGATGTCTCCGTCATCCAGGCCTTTGATCAGGTCGATCTTATACTCATTCCCCTTCTCTTCGTAATAGCTGAGGGCTTCTTCTTTTGATACAGGCTTACACTTGAATTGCGATTTCTTCCGGGCAAGCTCAATCATCTTCTTCTCGATCTCCGGAAGCTCATCCAGGCCCACCGCCTGATCTCCAAAATCGATATCATAATAAAAACCGTTCTCTATCGGAGGGCCGATTCCGAACTTGGCTTCCGGATAAAGCTCTTGCACAGCTTCAGCCAGAATATGGGCTGATGAGTGCCAGAACGTATACTTCCCGTCTTCTGTCTCCCAGGTGTTAATGGTAATAGTTCCGTCTTCTTCAATAGGGCTGTCAAGGTCCAGAATTTCGCCATTAAAGGTGACGCTCAGCGCCTGGCGCGCCAGCCCTTTCGATATAGACTCGGCAATCTGATAACCGGTAATGCCCTTGGGAAATTGCTTTTGGCTCTGGTCCGGGAAAGTAATAGTTATTTGTTCTTCAGCCATGCAGTGGATAGGTTGTCAGCTATAATTAATGTTCGGTTATGAAGCTTGTAAAGATATGAAAATTAAGCCAGAGAGACAGCTAAAATAATGAATTGCTTTCTTCCTCTGAATCTATAAATTTGCTTATCTGCAAAATCAGCTTGATAACTAATCCAAGTTGCCAGTTATGAGCCATCAGCCCGTTTACCCCCTCGATCTCCCCTAAAGGGGGAAGAATAAGTCCCCTTTAGGGGATTTAGGGGTGAAACAACCCCCCTGAACACGCCGTAAGTTTTTAACTGGCAATTTGGGTTAAATATTTAATTAAGATTACATTTAGCGCGTTAATAATAGCAGGATTGGTGAGGTGCTGATTTTTTATCAACGGTGACTGGGGCGTGTGGATATTCAGCCTGAGCATGTGGATGTGCGGGTGATTTGGTGCAGATCAAGGCGCTTTC
>CALJMB010000318.1 GCA_937982515.1 uncultured Balneolaceae bacterium | reverse complement strand
CATGCCGATGATCCCGACTTACAGTTAGCTATCACCGATTTTCTGCAAAACAGGGAGTTTGAACCGGAGGTGCGGGCCGCGCTGTTGAGGTCGCTGGCAACCATCACCGGCGGCGCCAGCGGAACCGAACAGATATTCCTTAACGCCCTGGAAAGCGATCATTTTGATGTACAACAAACGGCCCTGATGGCCTTGCAACGATACCCGGAGAGCGAGGCAGTGAAGGGGAGGGTACAGGCGTACGCTTTAAAGAGCGACAGCCTTCCCGTGTTCAGAAATGCCGTGCGGGTATTTTCTACGGTAGCGGATACGGCGGCTTTTGATGCGTTTATCGGCCAGATTGTACGCACCGATACATCAGGGCATCGGGCTATTTTTGCCATACAGGAGTGGATAAACTCCGGCATGGCGGCAGACAGGGGGGTGAGGCAGACTGAGTTCTACACTTCCGGGACCTACGACTATCCCGTCAGAAAGACAGCCCTGCAGATTTTAATCCGGCACGACCATACACCCGAAGACTGGAAAGCGCGCGCGGAGAAACTGCTGAGTGAGGCCGATCCCAGGATCCGCTTTCTGGTTGTCCGCGGGCTTTCAGGGATGAGCGGCCTCGATCCTTCCGAAGTCATAGCACCGCGCATCGAGGATGAATACGACGCCAGGGTGTACAGGGCTATGCGGGACGTGATGAGTAATCCGTGAAAAGTGAAAGGTGAAAGGCGAGAAGGGAGAGGAGCTTGAAAGCTGAGTCTCCCTGAATTAAGGAAATTCGCATTAGTTATGATCTGAATACTCTTCGTGCAACTCTGTGACTTCTCTGTGTATCTTTGTGGTACTGCTGTTACACAGAGTTATACAAAGGCCCCACAGAGGTTCACAAAGGAATATGCTATCTTCCGCTTCTCACCTTTCATTTCTCACTTTTCACCCTCTGTCATCTCTCCCGGATCCATTTCAGCAATTCCCGGAAACCGGCGCTTTTTCCGTAGCTTAGAATGCCCACGCTGTATATTTTGGCGCTGAGCCAGATGGTGCCCGCAAAGGTGGCCGTCATCAGAACAAGAGAGGTGCCGATTTGCCAGAATGGTACTTCTGAAATAGCAATACGTGTAATCATCACGATGGGAGAGAAAAACGGTATGAGCGATCCGATAACGGCAATGCTTCCGTCGGGGCTTTCCATGGCGCGAAGCATGATGAAGTAAGCGATCATTATAGGTACCATGATGGGAGCCATGAACTGCTGGGTATCGGTCTCCGAGTCAACAGCCGCCCCTATGGCCGCGAAAAGAGAGCTGTAGATCAGGTAGCCCAGGATAAAGAAGATGACAAAGTATACGATAAGCAGCGGATCTATGGAGGGTATTTCCAGAACGGCAGGATCGAAGTTTGAGACCGCTTCATCCGTCTGGTCTGATAACCGGGATGCATCTGCCAGTTGGTCTTGCATAAGCAGGCCTGCCACCGGGGCGGCAGCGGCGCTGAGTCCCATGAATGCCAATATCCAAATAGCCAGCTGTGTGATGCCGAGTGCACCTACTCCTGCCATTTTACCCAGTAACAGTTCAACCGGCTTCACAGACGATGCTATGACTTCGATAATGCGATTGGTCTTTTCTTCAATGACGCTTCTGGTAAGAAGTCCGCCATACCCGAAAAGTGAAATAAAGATGATTACCCCCATAACCACGCCGATAATCGTCAGAAATCCCGTATCGTCTTCAGTTTCTTCGCCTTCCGCAGTCAGTTTCCGGGTGTCCAGCCCTATCTGGCTGTCGTAGATGTTTTTGACTTCTTCAGATACACCGGCTCTTTGCAGCCGCTCCTCCCGTATGGCTTCGCGAAGGTCTGACCGTATGCTGGTTTGAAGCCCTAATCCACCGCTGCCGCCATAGACAAACTCCGGGTTGGCGTTGGAAGAGATATTTTTCTCGCCCAGGGTAACGTACCCGTCGATATGCTCACCGACAACCATCTGCCGGAGTGAATCGGGAGAAGCAGCAGATACATCCACATACCGCTGCTCATTGACAGACTGCAGCCGGGGAAAGATCCGCCCCGTTTCATCGACAATGCCAATTCTATGTTCGGAGTCAGACTCCCACACGGCAAAGGCCACACCCACGCCTATAAAGGCGATCATACCAAGTGGGATGAGCACCGTAGCCAGAATAAAAGCTTTTGTGCGGACTTTGGTCAGGTATTCCCGTTTTGCGACCAGAAGAATTTGTCTGAGGTTCATGGCGGTTTGTCAGTGGTATGTTGTTCGTTGTCAGTGGATTGCTGTTATGCTGAGCGTTTGAATAGGGCAAGAGCAAGAAGCGATGTGCCCGGCACTCATTACAGGGCCTGATGTATTCTATTTCTAAAGACCAGGGCCTTAGCCCAGCTCTTTAGGATTGATATTATCCTCTCCGACTGTGGAGATGAATATTTCGGTAAGCGAGGGCTCAATCCGTTCAAACTTGTATATTTCAGTATGCTCCATCGCGGTCTTCAGGATGCCCTGCATGCTCTCGCCGTTGAGCACGCGGATTTCGGCAAAGTTTGTAGATCTGTTGTTGATGCGCACATTTTCCAGTTCATCCAGAAAGCCCGCATTGCCCTGAAACTCCAGATTGATCGTATTCTTGCCAAAAGACCGTTTGATCTCCCGCAAGTCCCCTTTAAGCACGGCGCGTCCGTTATTAAACAGGCAGATATCATCGCACATCTGCTCAACCTGTTCCATCCGGTGGGTAGAAAACAGAATGGTTTTGTCTCGGTCTTTTAATTCAAGAACGATCTCTTTCAGCATCTCGCTGTTGATGGGATCAAGCCCGCTAAACGGTTCATCAAAGATATAGATATCCGGGTCGTGGGCAATGGTAGCAATGAATTGGACCTTCTGAGACATTCCCTTAGACAGTTCGCCCACCGTTTTGTTGTACCAGCCGGCGGCCTCGAAGCGGTCCAGCCAGTATTTGGTTGCCTTTTTGGCATCCTCGTAGTCCATTCCTTTAAGCCGGGCCAGGTATATGAGCTGTTCGCCTACTTTCATCTTCTTATATAGCCCGCGCTCTTCTGGCATATAGCCGATCATTCTCTGGGTCAGTGGCCCGGCCTCTATGCCATTGATAGTGACAGAGCCGCTGTCGGGGATAATAATGTGGTTGATTATCCGGATGGCTGTTGTCTTACCGGCGCCATTAGGCCCCAGCAGACCAAATATGCGTCCCCTGGATACATCAAAACTCACATTTCTTACCGCCTGCGTGCTGCCAAACGATTTACTAATGCCATTCACTTCAATTATTGCCATATCATCCCTATGAATTTTAAGTATATGTGAACTTATAACTTTCATCTCTGGAAATAAAGAAAGACTTTGACCTGAAGGGAAGTTTTTTCTTATTTCCGGGTAACTTACCCCCTTGAGAGCAGAGCTGTTACATCCCCCATTGAATGCTCCTTCCACTGATCCGATCACTCGGAGTGATCGGATCAGTGGAAGGGCACGGGGTAAGTCAGGACCGTACGCAACAACCCTGCCCCCTCAGGCACATAAACTGTTTTTCAAACTTCAGTTGGTAAACCGAATGAACGTAATTCATCTCAGCGCCGAATGTTATCCGGCAGCCAAAGCGGGGGGACTGGCGGATGTGGTGGGTTCACTTCCGAAGTACCTGAACAGGCAGGGAGTTCAGGCCTCGGTTATGATACCCAAATACCACAATGACTGGAACAACCGCCACCATTTTGAGATCGTTTTTGAGGGAGAGGCTCTATTGGGGAGTCATCCGTTTGCCTTTACGATAGAACGGGAAGCCGGGAATGCACTTGACTTCCCCCTGTATGCAGTTGATATCCCGGGACGCTTCGACCGCCCCGGCATCTACACCGATCCTTCCGGGGGGTACGGATACGGAGATGAATTTGAACGCTCGCTGAGCTTCCAGATCGCGGCGCTGGAGTGGATAGCCGCAGAGGATAAGAAGCCCGACCTCATCCACTGCCACGATCATCACACCGGTTTAATCCCTTTCATGATGACGCAGTGCCCGCGCTACGATACGCTAAAGTCTATCCCGACGGTCTTTACAGTTCATAATGGACAGTATCAGGGCGTCTACGATCGTGCAAAAGATCAGCTTTTACCGGCCTTTGATATAAAGAAAGGCGGGCTGCTGGACTGGGACGGTCGGCTGAATTGTCTTGCCGCGGGGTTAAAGTGCTGCTGGAAGATTACTACCGTTTCCGGGTCATACATGGAAGAGTTAAGCCACAACAGCAACGGGCTGGAGTGGTTATTCCGGAACGAGCGCCGGAAGTCTCTGGGTATCATCAACGGCATTGACACCCGTGTCTGGAATCCGGAGACAGATCCTCTGCTTAAGCATCATTATTCCATAGAAACACAACACGAAGGCAAGGCTGAAAACAAGAAACAGCTGTGCGGGCAGTTGGGGATGAACGCGGAATACCCGGTTATTTCGTATATCGGCCGGCTGGCTTATGAAAAAGGCGCCGACCTGCTGCCCGGCCTGTTCGGCAGGCTTCTGGAAAGGGGAGAAGATGTAAACTTTATCGTACTCGGAACGGGAGATCCGTCGCTGCATGAACGGTTCCGTGAAATGAACCGTCGGTTTACAGGCCGCTTTAACGCCACGCTGGATTATAATGAGTCACTGGCCCATCTTATATATGCCGGAAGTGATTTTCTGATTATGCCTTCACGCGTGGAACCGTGTGGGTTAAACCAGATGTATTCCATGAGGTATGGAACCATTCCCATTGTGAGAAATACAGGCGGACTGAAGGATACCGTCCGCGACCTGGATGAAGAAGGTGGCTATGGATTTATCTTTACCGGCTTTAACCTGGAACAAGCTGCCGAAGCCATCGAAAGAGCCCTCCGATTATACGGGGATAAACCAAAATTGAACGAAATAAGAAAGAAAATTATGCAGCTGGACTTTTCCTGGAATGCTTCGTCAAAAGAGTATATTAGAATGTATAAATCGTTGTTGGAGTCGTAATCGGTGAGGTAAAGCCACGAAAACACCAAGGTGCGAAAGAAGTTATCGGTTATTCGTTACCGGTTAGTGGTGGTCTCCCTGACAACAAATAACCATTAACCAATAACCGGTAACAATACTAGTTAACTAAGAGTCCATTCATGGAACATTCAACAGTCGCTGTCATTTTGGGGGGAGGCCGGGGCACCCGGCTTTATCCATTAACAAAGGAACGCTCTAAACCGGCCGTTCCTATTGCCGGAAAATACCGGCTGGTAGATATCCCTATCTCTAATTGCCTGAATTCCGGCATCAGGCGCATTTATGTCCTTACCCAGTTCAATTCAGCCTCTCTGAACCGCCACATCAAAAACACCTACAACTTTGATGCCTTCAGCCAGGGCTTTGTAGATATTCTGGCGGCTGAACAGACGCCCAGCAGCCAGCGCTGGTACCAGGGAACGGCCGATGCGGTGCGACAGTCGCTGCATCACCTCGAAAATTATAATCATGAGCATGTATTAATACTTTCCGGAGACCAGCTTTACCAGATGGACTACCGCGTTATGCTGAGACACCATGTTGAGAAGGATGCCGACCTGACGGTGGCTACCATTCCTGTAGTTGCCGCCGAGGCACCGGGTTTCGGTATCATGAAGACCAATAAAGAAGGAATGGTTGAGAACTTTGTAGAAAAACCCGGCGTGGAAGAGTTGGATCAATGGAGGTCGGAAATGCCGGAATATTTCAGCCAAAAGGGGAGGGTGTATCTGGCCTCAATGGGCATTTATGTTTTTAAGAAGCACGTGCTGAGCCGTTTATTTAAAGACAATCCCGCAGCTACCGACTTTGGCAAAGAGATCATCCCCAAAGCCATTATGGAAGACTATAAAGTAGCTGGTTTTGAGTTCGATGGGTACTGGACAGATATCGGTACTATCAAGTCTTTTTTTGAAGCGAATCTGGACCTTACCGATATCCTGCCCCGTTTTAACCTGTTTGACAACGAGCGCTTTATCTACACTCATGCCCGGTTGCTGCCCGCCTCTAAGTTATCCGGAACGACCTTTGATCATTCGATACTGGCGGAAGGATGCCTGATCGAAGCCAGCCACATAGAACATTCAGTCATTGGCATACGGTCGCGCATCGGCAGGGAAACCAGGGTAGAGCATTCCATTATTATGGGGAACGACTTTTACCAGTCGGCAGAGGAGGTCGAAAACGGAACAGGAGATAATCCGCCCATGGGTATTGGCCGCCGCTGTTTCATCAGCAACGCTATCGTTGATAAAAACTGCAAAATCGGAAATGACGTTCGCATCGCGGGCGGCGGACACCTTGCAAACGGCGATTACGGCGACTTCCATGTAGTAGACGGTATCGTAATCATACCCAAAGGAGCCATTATCAAAGACGGAACGACGATTTGATGACCTGTTGATTTGATGATTTATTGATTTGCTGACTGAGTTACCCTTACGTAATACGTAATGTATATTCCTCTAATCCTCTATTCCTGATTCACTAATCAACCAAATTCTGAATATCCCGGAGCTTATTCATCGCTCTTTCTTTCAGGTTGTCGAAAACCTCCCGTGAAATATCGCCAACCGTATACTTCAGGTGCAGCCAGACGATATAGGTAGCCATCACGTCTTCATAGCAATAGTGCTCGATCTGAGCCAGCTCGCCCCGCCTGTACATAGCCAGCACTTCATTGCCCTCACCCGTCTGCTTAAAAGGAATATCAATGAGGTAACCCAGATGCTTCAGCTTGGGCCATGAACTGGCGTTGTAGTTACTGAATTCATCCAGGAGGTCTATGTTATGGTTGCTGTACCGGTAGCGGATGTCATAGTGATTCATACGCAGGGGCATCTGCAGGCCATGCTTCATAGCCCGGTACGTTATCAGAGGCAGGTCGAAACTCCGTCCGTTGTGATGAATCAGTCCAAAGTCTTTGTAAGTGGCCAGTGTATCAAACAGTTGCCGCAGCCCTTCAGCTTCATCGGTGCCGTTCCATCCTGCCTTTTGCCGGGGGGCGCCGTTATTTTCAATCCACAATCCCACCCAGGAGACCATCCGATGGTACATGGGAGGCAGGAAACCCGATTTATTGCGTGCCAGTTCTTCACCGGCGCGCATCAGCAGCGCGTCGTCATCGTCTTCGGGATTTTCAATAACAGAACGAAGAAATTCAAAATCGGGGACGGTTTCTACATCAAATACAAAAAACATAATTACTCCGTTATTTCGCCAACAATATTGGTTTGTACTAGTTGTGTGATTTCATGTGTGGATGAAGCGGTTCCAAGCAGATGCATGATCTTTGTCATCGTTGCTTCGGTGGTCATATCTCCGGCGCTTATGGCTCCCATCTCTTTGGCTTTTCGCCCGCTCTCATATTTGTCCAGGTCAACAGCATCATAGGCCGCCTGAGAGGTAATAATAAGCATGACGTTTTGGCTGATGCACTTTTCCAGGAAAGGAAGCAAGCTGTCTTTCCCCCGTAGGGGAAAGTTTCCGCTGCCGAATGCCTCGATAACCAGTGCGCGTACCCGGTCAAGATCGATCTGATTCAGGAAGCCGGTGCCGAGGCCGGGAAATATCTTCAGCAGGAATACCTGACTGCTGAATTCGGTGTATGTATCGAGGGGAAGGCCGGTGGCTTCGTTTGTAATATTCAGCTTAATGTTCAGCCCGATCTCTGCCAGCGGAGGGAAGTTGGGTGAGGCGAAGGCATCGAAATCGCCGATGCTCATTTTGGTGGAGCGGTTGCCGCGGTATACAAAGTCATTAAAGCAAATGGCCACTTCCCTGAGCGGCAGCGTAGCCATCTCAATAGCATTGATCAGGTTACGCCGGGCATCGCTGCGAATACTGGACATGGGGACCTGGCTTCCGGTGAGGATAACCGGTTTGTTCAGATTCCGCAACCCGAAGGAAAGAGCCGAAGCTGTGTACGCCATTGTGTCGGTACCATGGAGGATAACGAATCCGTCGTACCGGGTATAGTTGCCTGAAATAAAACGGATCAGTTCAGCCCAGTGAGCCGGTCCGATATCGGAACTGTCTTCAAAGAAGATACGCGCCACATCGATATGTGCAATGCCCGAAAGCTCAGGGATCTCCTTGTACAGGATCTCCGACCATCGGGAAAGATCCAGCTCAGGCCGGTCTTCTTCGCCTATATCCATGGCAATGGTACCACCCGTCTGAATAAGAAGAATCTGTTTCATAAGCCAACGTTTTGGGAGTGCCGCTGCCAGCTTCGTTGCAAGAAGTCATGATATCAGGACACAGCTTCCACCTTTAATTGAGATGCCAACGAATCGTTCTGCTAACTCTCAGCCCATGTTACCAAAATTTTGAGAAAATATCGCTTGGGGATTCAGTTAAAATCTATACAACACTCAAGCTTGCAGGTTAGCCGTGTTGACATTCAATATGCAGGGTGCCTTTGTCTTTGAGGCTGCCATTCGGTTCAAGTAGCTGCAGAGGCTGTACCACAGAGTTGCGCAGAGCAGATACAGAGGTGCACCGAGGTTTTCTTTGGGAAACTCCGGGCCTCCTCTGTGTCTCTCCAGGGCATAACCCTCCGGCTTTATGTTTTAGGTTTTCGTATCTGACAGAGATACCCCCCTTCATGAGGCTGTTCAAAATTCTCCCTGGAAAAATGGTGGCCTAATTTATTATCGTTTAGCATGCCTGCAGTTTTTATTAATTAACATGAGTTCGGGATCAGAAGGATGCATTAAAGTCTCCGGTAAAAGAACTACATCGGCTAACCACTCCGAAGGAGTACCCCCCCAATAGCCCCGGATACAATCCGGGGGGTAACGTGGAAAGAACATCCCCAACCCCAAAGGGGTTGAACTCCTTCGGAGTCGGGGGCGGGCCTGCGTACCCCTTCACCCCGCCCGAAGGTTCTGGGGACGCGGCTATGGGGTGTACCCCGCCTGCGGCGGATGGGGCGGCAAGAGGCGTGTCTGGCAGGGACAGCTTAATCGAATCCGTGATCGTTCCCTTTATTAGCTCGAACTCACGTTGCTTAGGTTGGTATTTTGATTGTTTTACTTTTTAGCCAGCCTCATATGGGTCGTGCCCCACTAACTGTTTCTCGCTTTTGCTTTGGAGAAGAAGCCACAGGCAGGTTGATCCCGACAGCAGTCGGGGTACCGGATCAGAGTTCAGATACTGTGAAACTGCGCCGTATTTGCGGATAGAACGAAGACTGCACAGACCGTCCCGGTCACCGGGCACCCACCATCCGTCTGCCTCAGAAGCATACCGGCGGTATGCATGGGAATCTCTATTATGTGCCATTTTCGCGCAAACGTGTGCGCCCCAAACAGCGACCAAGTCCCG
>CALJMB010000317.1 GCA_937982515.1 uncultured Balneolaceae bacterium | reverse complement strand
ACCTCATAGCTGGCCGCTCCCTGCACGCTACCCGCATCCGGATACAGCACCAGGTCGAGATCCAGGTGACCGATATCAAAATCCAGCCTGGGGTAAGCTTCATAATCAAACGTCTGGGCCCGTACAGGCTCCGTTATCCAGAAGGTTAATGCCGAAATAATTATTAATAAGATGCCCCGTTTGCTCATGAGTTATCCTTTTGGATTGATTAAGTACTGAAATAATGGTGTATCTGTTTGTATACGCTTGTGTATCGGTAAAAGTATCTTAAAATAATAATGAAATATGAACCCGGAAATGTAAATTTAAGAACAGGCACCGAATGCCTGCACCTGTAGGTGGAGAAAGGCAACACCTATTAGCGTAGAATCCATACGCTTACAGCGGCCTCTAAACGATGTTTTTGAAGGGGGCGGGATGCCCGGAAATCGGATAAACTGAAGATCTGTCAGACTAACCCATGGTGAACCCTGCGCCTGAAATGAGATCGGCTGTCTGTTTCCACCCACCGGACGAGCAAGCCCAGCCATCCCATGGGACAGGGAGGCAGCTCAACCAAGTCTGAAGGACTTAAACCTCCAATAGCCCCGGATGCAATCCGGGGATTAAATAGCAGGTAGTTCGCGTCAACTCCGGATGGAGTTGAACCGGACGAGCAAACAAACCGGGTGGACAGCTGCAGGCCTGCCTACGCCGGGAGTTCAACCCCTCCGGGGGTTGTCGGTGGTGGTATCCTGGGGACCCCGGATTGCATCCGGGGCTATTAGGGGTTAATCCGCCATCCGGCGGATTCGGGTGTGGGCTAATCTCATAGGGTGCTGGCTAATCTCATACTCTTAAATCCGCTGGACTAGATTTTATCTGTCATCCGGCGGATGCGGGTGGTTACTGCCTTCCCTAATCTCCATATCCTACTCAAATGCTTTCAGTACTTCGGGCAGTAACCCTTTGCTGCATGAGATGCCGTTGCCCGTTTGGATGGTCGCCCGGCCGTGCACATCGGTGAACGATCCGCCGGCTTCCTGTAAGATGGTCTGCAGTGGCGCGGCATCCCAGAGGCTGAGTTCGGGATCGAACATCACGTCCGCCCTGCCGGTAGCAACCATCATGTGTCCGTAGGCATCACCCCAGGTACGGTGGAGCCAGGCAGACTGCAACAGTGTTTCAAAAGCGTCTCCAAAACCAAATGCAGAATGAGAAGTGACATCGGTGGATAACAATGTGGCATCAGCAAGACTTTTGCATGCGCGTACCCGGCAGGTTTCGCCGTTGAGGCGGGCGCCTTTTCCTTTGGCCGCTTCGCACAGCTCGTCCAGCGCCGGGGCGTAAATCACACCGGCTATCGGTTCATTATTTACCAGTACTCCGACGAGCGTGGTGTACATAGCCACGCCGTGAATGAAGGATTTTGTACCGTCTATAGGATCCAGTATCCATTGCACGGATGCCTCCGGATTGTGGGCACCGTGTTCCTCACCTAAAACGCCGTGATCGGGAAAACGCCGGATGATCTCCTCCCTCATAACCGTTTCGGCTTCACGGTCGGCAATGGTGACCGGAGAGTCGTCCTGTTTACGCTCTACGTCTATTTCTTTGCGAAACCAGCGCAGGGTATGGCCGCCGCCCATACGGGCAATTTCGATAGCGGCGGCGTGAATTTCATGTACGTCAAAATCCATGTGTGAATGTTATGTTCAAGTGATTATTTTTTGGGCCTGAAGGAGGCTTTGCAAAACCTGCTTCAAATATAAGACCCAGAATACTTAATTCAGAACAGAATAACGAGCATGACCGAATCACAGATAGTTAACCTCATTGCAGACGAATTAAATCTTAAACCTAAACAGATCAGCACGGTGGCCGGCTTCCTGGATGAGGGTGCCACCGTTCCCTTCCTCGCGCGTTATCGCCAGGAGGCCACCGGCGGACTCAACGAAGAGCACATCCGCGACATACGCGACAAGCTGGAGTTTCACCGCACGCTTGAGGACCGCAAGCAGACCATCCTCAAAGCCATTGCTGAACAAGGCAAACTTACCGAAGAGCTGGAGAATAAGATTAAAGCCTGCACCGGATTAAAAACGCTGGAAGACCTCTACCTGCCTTACAAACGCAAACGCAAGACCCGGGGCGACAAGGCTAAGGAGAAGGGCCTCGAGCCACTGGCAGAGCTCATATGGAAGCAGGAAACGGAGGAGGGCGAACCCCTCGATTATGCCAAAGAGTATGTGGATGAAGAGAAAGAAGTAACCTCCGCGCAGGAGGCCATGGACGGGGCCCTGGATATTGTCGCCGAATGGATCAACGAGTCGGTAGAAGTGCGGGAAAAGCTGCGCGACATATTCAGAGAGCACGCGGTCATCAAAACAGAGAAAAATCCCGCTGTTGAGGAGCGAACCAACTTCGAAGATTACTATGAATACAGCAATAAAGCCCGCAACCTGAGGCCTCATCAAATTCTGGCGATTAACCGGGGGGAACGGGAGAATGTGCTTTTTGTGAATGTGGAACTATGGGAGGAAGTAACCCTGGAGAGCATTGACGATGTGGTGATATCCAACGACCTGAGTATCTTTACTCCCCAGTTGCAGGATGCCGTTGAGGACGCCTACAAACGGCTGCTCTTCCCCTCGCTGGAACGGGAGCTGCGCAATGAGCTGACCGAAAAGGCCGATGCTCATGCCATAGAAACCTTCGCCACCAACCTCTCTAACCTGCTGATGCAGCCGCCTTTGAACAGCAAAATTGTAATGGGCATAGATCCGGCCTTCCGTACAGGATGCAAAGTGGCCCTGGTCGACGAAACAGGAAAGTATCTGGAAGGGACCACCATCTTCCCTACTCCCCCTCAAAACAAAGTGAAAGAAGCGGAGGAAGTGGTCAACAAGCTCATCGATAAGTATAAGGTGCAGCTCATAGCCATTGGTAATGGCACGGCCAGCCGGGAAACCGAACAGTTTATAGCCAACCTCATTCAGCAGCGCAAGCAGACGAATAAAGATGAAGAGCTGAACTACCTTATTGTAGACGAAGCGGGTGCTTCCGTCTATTCCGCTTCCAAAATTGCCCGCGAGGAATTTCCCGATCTGGATGCCGCACAGCGGGGCAACATTTCCATTGCGCGGCGCGTACTGGATCCGCTGGCTGAGCTGGTGAAAATCGATCCCAAGTCTATCGGCGTAGGGCTTTATCAGCACGATGTAAACCAAAATCAGCTGGTACAAAAGCTGGGTGATGTGGTGGAAAGCTGCGTGAACCAGGTGGGAGTGAACCTGAACACCGCCAGCGCCCCCCTGCTCTCGCATATATCGGGACTGAGCAAACGGGTGGCGGCTAATATCGTGAAGAGACGGGAGGAGCACGGTATCTTTACAGACCGCAGCCAAATCAAAGAGGTTGAAGGCGTAGGCGACTTCCGGTTCCAGCAGGCAGCAGGTTTTATGCGTATACCCGAAGCCCGTAACCCCCTGGACAACACCGCCATCCACCCTGAAAGTTATGAAGCTACCGAAAAGCTCTGCAACCTCTTCGCCATAGACCTGGAGAAGCTGAACCAGCAACGCGACCAGATTGCCGATACGTTCAAAGGCATCAATAAAGAAGAAGTAGCCGGACAGATTGGCGTAGGGGTACCTACCCTGGAGCTGATCATCGAGAACCTGCAGAAACCTGGACGCGACCCGCGGGAATCGCTGCCCAAGCCCATGCTCCGTGATGACATCATGAAGATGGAAGACCTGAGCGAGGGACAGGTGCTGGAGGGTACCGTCCGCAATGTGGTAGACTTCGGGGCCTTTGTGGATATCGGGGTAAAGCAGGACGGGCTTCTGCACGTCTCTAACATGGCGGAACACAGAGTGAACGACCCGCACGAAGTCGTCTCCGTAGGCGATATCATTAAAGTGAAAATCGTATCGCTGGATCAGGAACGCGAACGAATCGGGCTGGCGCTGGAGTAGAATCCGGCGTGCGGTTGATCGTTAAATTGCCCGCTACAGGTTGGGGCGGCTCCGCCTGCCCGCCCCAACTCTCTTTAATTCTCCGGGGGACTGTTGCAGCTTCTGGAGTTCAGAATTCAGAAGAGGGTAGAAGCGTAGAACTGTAC
>CALJMB010000316.1 GCA_937982515.1 uncultured Balneolaceae bacterium | reverse complement strand
CTCCCCACAGAGATAGGCCGGAACATAATCGGTACAGGTTACTATATAACATCAGTAAAGCAAGAGAAAATAACCGGATATACGTAGTACCGCCTACGGAGGCCGATGCAGGAGTAAGCTGAGGCGATCCGGTGCCGGGTATTTTCTATGAGATTAAAATAATTGACATATATATCTAATCTAACAAGGGAGGCCACATGCTTCGCTGGAGTGTAATATTCTTGATCATAGCTATAATTGCAGCTATCCTCGGTTTCGGGGGAATTGCAGGATCCGCCGCAGGGATTGCAGAGATACTTTTTTATATATTTTTGGTTCTGTTTGTAATTTCTTTGTTCTTTGGGCGCACCACCAGAGTTTGAAAACCCACCTTAAAAGGCATGCAGCGGTTAGGGCTTTTTAGAACTTTCCATTAAACCGCTAAGCCCCTCAGCTTTAATCAGTAAGGGTACCGCCTCGGGTTTTAAGAGCTGTGAAAATTATTACTTTATAAGAACGTTTTTTAATCCGGATCGGGTTATATTAGCGCGTGTTCATGACCGACGGTCGTGTAAAGGGAACGCGGATATGACGGATGGGACCGGACTTCGCCGATCATGATATATCGCGATGCATCCTCGGTACTCACCGGCTCATCTCACTGATCCGATCACCCGGAGTGATCGGATCAGTGGAAGGTATCCGATACAGCTCCGTGCGTATCAGTCCCACCCGCCATATCCGCGTTCTATAAAAGCGACAAGATATAGCTCACATAGACAGCACCGGTTCTGTTCACAAATGTCCAAAACAGGGTGTGGACATTCACATTATGTTATTATGATACCTGGCAAATAACTTGATTACGGGATGGCTGACCTCATGACTGGATATTCACACTCCCGGGGTAAATGATTTGATGCATGTATGTGTTAGTATAATTCGACTTGATATATGCTGTATCGGTGCCGGAAGTGCAGTTGAAACGGGCAGATGCATCCAAATGCGAAGTGTAAATAAATTTGTAAAAATTAAAAATCCTTAATAAGGTTGATGAGCTGGAACCATTTGAAGCTCTTTCAGTCTATAGATTAAGGACTTAATTAAGACAGATCTCTCATGTACGTACTAGACTACGAACGACAGCTTTCTTTAATACGCGAGATGACACTCTTGCGGAAGGATAGTGAAAACTGGGTGGTATACTATCACCATCCGTTTACCAATGAGATGTGGAAGAGTTATTTTCCAAGGGCTAAGGGGGAGCACAGGGGACCTAAGATCCTGCGTACAGAGCCGGTACCCGAAACGCTTGATGACCGCCTGGACATGTGCCTGAAGAGTAACAGCGAAGAAAACGCCATCGGCCTGGGGATTGAATTGTCGGTGGAGCCACCGCTGTGGGAGCAGATTATCTCTATTGTTGAAGAGCGTTACAGATCCTACAACCGAAAGCAGCTTCGGCTGTTTCTGAAGTATCTGGGCGTTGAAAATCCCACCGAGTTTTTTCAGGAGATCGGGCAAACACCGGAAGAGCACAACCTGGATGAAGAGCAGCTTAAAAGTTTAAAAAAGAGAACAAGAGTCATTCGTTTCAAAAGGTTTTTCGCACTGTCAGCCTGATAAGGCAGGGCTGTCGCGTTCTCAAATGAGCGTTCATCTCGTTTCGCCGCAAAGCACCGGGACGAGGAGCAGCAGGCAGAATGCAACAACCCTGCCTTCCGCAAAGGGTCTTCCCGTCTCCCGGTGGGGGTTGTCCTGCAAGGGGTATGAACCTGATGGCAGCAGTAAGCAGAACGTACCGGTGCCGGACCCGATGACGGGGTTATAAGCGGTGTGACATCTTTTAACGTTAAAAGCGCTCTGTTTAGAATATGGTGTTCGTATTGTTCGTTAAAGCTGTTAAATTTAGGGCAAAATAATTAAACGAACACTTTAGCTAATGATTCAGGAATATTTGAATTCGATAAACAAGTTTATCGTAGTCGGAGACAGGGTACTTATTAAGCCCAGGGAAATGGAAACCCGCATGAAGAGTGGATTGGTTCTTCCCGACACGGTCAGAGAAAAAGAAGAGATTCAGAGTGGATATGTGGTTAAAACGGGCCCCGGCTACCCTATACCATCTAACGAATATGATGAACCATGGAAGGAGAATGTAGAAGAGACTCGTTATATTGGAATGCAGGCTCAGGAGGGCGATCTGGCAATCTTTCTGAAGAGCAGGGCTCATGAGATCGAATTTGAAAACGAAAAGTATCTGATTATCCCGCATTCAGCTATATTCCTGCTGATCCGGGATGACCTTGATGTATAATCAGAGAATGCTGCCGGAAACGCCATGTGCGGCTTTACCTAGATAAAAGCTTCCTGTTCCAATGAAAAGACCCGGTCGCACATGGCCAGTTCCTGTCCGTCATTAGAAGCAATGACTAAACGTTTATCCCCGGCGCTGAATATTTCGCGAAGCCGGGCGATCACCTCCCGGCCGTTTTCATCCAGGTTGGAGCCCGGCTCATCCAAAAGCAGTACCGCCGGGTCATGGAAGATGGAGGAAGCAATCCTGGCGCGCTGCTGCTGTCCGGTGGAAAGGTTTCCGAAGAGCTGATGCCCGGAATGTGCAAGATCAACGAAACTGAGCAGGTAATCGAGCGCTTTGTCGTGTAATGCTGTTTTGCGCAGGCGGGCCAGAAACTTCAGGTTTTCCCGGACGGTGAGTTCCTTATATAGTGAGATGTACGGGCCTGAGTAGCCCAGATGCGGTTTCAGCTCTGGCGGGGTGAACTCCCGTTCTCCTATTTTCCAGATAATGTGGCCGCTGTCGGGCCGGAGCAGTCCGCCCAGGCATTTAAGGAGAGTGGATTTCCCTGAACCGTTAGAACCTGCAATGCCAAGCACGCCGGCTTTATGAGACAGGGTAATATCTTCAAAAACAGGCCGGGGGCCGTACGATTTAGTAAGTTGTTGTAGCTGTAAGGAAATCATGGCCAAAGTTAATAAGGGAGAACAAAATGAAAAATTCTATTCCGTAAAAGAAATAAATTGTATTAAGATCTGTTTCTATTCGGGGCAGTAACGTCGCGGGGTATGTTTTCGGTTGTGTTGCCTTCTTCGAGACTCTATATTTCTATCATTCTGACTATCTATGGAACGTATAATAAGACATATTACAGAACAGCTTATCAAACTTTTGCCGGAAGGCCATGAATATTACCGGCTCGATGAACTGCGCTCGTGGGGCTTTCCTCTGTTTATTACCCAGAGGATCCGTGTTGAACTGGAGCGGAATCTGGCTGAGTCTATGAACCTTCCCCAAACGGACTGGGCTAACATGCAATCTCCATCCATCCGGGAAGTCTGGGAGCAGTTTATAGAAGCCATCAGGCAGGAGGCGCGGCTGCCTGCCAGCTTCGTGCACCCGGTAGTTGAAACGGCTGTGGCAGATGTTGTGGATATGCTGGTTCAGCCCAGGAAGAACCTGCCGGAAGTGATCTTCGGCGCGGACCAGGAGTTAACCTACGATGAGATCGTCGACCGTATGGATGCCATCGTCGTATACAGACACTTCGCGGCGTTGATTCCCCGCTATATGGAGAAAAAGGAACTGGAGAAGCTCACTAAAGAGCGTTGTACAGGAATCATAGCAAGTGTAGATGAAAAGCTGACAAAGCGCTACTCTCCTCTGAACTGGGCACAGATGCTGGACCCTTTGTTTAGTTTGCTGGATCAGCGGATCGACACCAACCTGCTTCGCCTGTTTTTTGAAGATAAAAAAATGCCCCGCCTCGCGCGCCAGTTCGACCAGCTCAACACCTCCGTGGACCGCGCGCGGTTCATAGAAGTGTTATCATCGCCCGAGTCTCTCAATATGGAAGGCTATGAGGAAGAGCAGTCGGAATTATTTAACTCAAAAAGTCCGCAAGGCCCTGCCGAAGCGCCTGTAAAGGATGCAAAGCAGGAGCTGCCCTCCGGTACTAATGGTACACCGGGGACGGAGCCTGAATCTCCTTCAAAGAAGCAGCCGGAACAGGCGCGGAGCACGCGCGATTATAGGACGGATCCCGTCGTGGATGCGTTTCATAAGTTCAGACGCGGCCTGAAAGAAGCAGAAACGGAACCGGACAAGAATGAGAGAAATGGCGAAGCCCCGGCACATGGAGGAAATGAAGGGTATTCCGGCACCAGAGAAAGAAACTACCTGAACGATATTTTCAGGACAACAGAAGATGAGAGTGGGACCGATGAGAATGAGGCGGACGCCCGGGGTTATGACAAGAACGGGCCCTCTGGCGAGGTACCGGAGCCTGATACAATCACGAAAGAGGAAAGCGATGCTGCCTTACCGGCCGTAGAGAATGACGGCACGGTTGAGGAGAACGACCTCCAGGCCATGTACAGCTCGCAGGGGCCCGACAACGATGAAGCGGCCGGAGACGATGAGGTACCTATGTGGAAGCGGTTTTTAAGTCCGGAAGAGCGCGCCAGGATTGAAGCCGATGAGAAAGGAGAAAGCCTTGATGATGATGTACCTGAAGACGGAACCCGATCCGGCCTTGCAACAGAAGCTGATTCTGCGGCCGGAGATGCAGCCTCACTGCAGGAATTGCTCAAAGACAACAAGCATTATTTCGTAGCCCATATTTTTGGCGGGTCAGAGCAGGCCTATGACCAAACAGTGGCTGAGATTGTACGCCAGGGAAATTGGAAAAACGCCAGTGCCTATATTAGTGAAGAGGTATTTCAAAGAAATGCCATAGATATGTATTCTGAGGCAGCTGTTGATTTCACCGATCGCCTGCATGCCTACTTTTTGGAAAAAAACCAATCCTAATGAAAAGGAAATTTAATGGCATCTGATGAAAAAATAGATTGGCTGGAGAAAAAGCGCAAAGAAGCCAGGAAGGGTGGCGGAGAAGAACGGATTAAAAAGCAACACAGCAAGGGAAAGCTCACGGCCAGAGAGCGATTAGAGATCCTGCTCGACAACGGATCCTTCGAAGAGATCGATTCTTTTGTAACACACAGAAGCACCGATTTTGGTCTGGATGGTATGAAGATACCCGGAGACGGCGTTGTTACCGGTCATGGCAAGATTCACGGCCGTCCGGTATATGTCTTCAGCCAGGACTTTACCGTTTTCGGGGGATCGCTATCCGAAGCGCATGCCGAGAAGATTTGCAAAATCATGGATCTGGCCATGAAAAACGGCGTGCCGGTTATAGGCCTCAATGATTCGGGAGGCGCGCGCATACAGGAAGGGGTCTCCTCTCTGGGCGGTTATGCCGAGGTGTTTTGGAGAAACAGCATGGCCTCTGGCGTCATACCTCAGCTTTCTGCCGTAATGGGCCCTTGTGCCGGCGGTGCCGTATACAGCCCGGCGTTGACCGATTTTATTTTTATGGTGAAAGATACCAGCTACATGTTTGTTACCGGTCCCGACGTGGTAAAGACGGTAACGCATGAAGAGGTGACGGCAGAAGAACTGGGAGGCGCGAGTGCGCATAGCACCAAATCGGGTGTGGCGCACTTTGCTACGGAAAACGATGCGGTATGTCTGCAGGAGATACGCCGCCTGCTTACCTATATCCCACAGAATTGTGAAGAAAAACCGCTTCGCCAACAGAGTAAAGAACCGGATGCCGCCAGGGCCGGAAGGCTGAACGCTATCGTCCCCGATAACCCTAACAAACCGTACGACATCAAAGAGGTGATAGAGGGGATTACAGATAAAGGATCTTTCATGGAAGTTCATGAAAACTATGCCGCTAACCTGGTGGTTGGCTTTGCACGTATAGACGGCAGGAGTGTCGGCGTAGTGGCCAATCAGCCGATGGTACTGGCAGGAGTGCTGGATATCGACGCCTCAATTAAAGGCGCCCGTTTTGTGCGGTTTTGTGATGCCTTTAACATACCGCTGGTAGTTTTTGAAGATGTGCCGGGATTTTTGCCCGGTACCGATCAGGAGTGGAACGGTATTATCAAGCATGGCGCTAAACTGCTGTATGCTTTCTGCGAGGCTACCGTACCGAAAATGACGGTCATAACGCGAAAAGCGTACGGGGGGGCCTACGATGTGATGAACTCAAAGCACATCAGGGCGGATTACAATATAGCCTGGCCTACGGCGGAGATCGCCGTTATGGGTCCCAAAGGCGCTGTCGAGATCATCTTCCGGAGAGAGATTGCGGCGGCCGATGATCCCGAAGCAAAAGAGCAGGAGCTGACCGACTATTACACCGACCATTTTGCACATCCGTACAAAGCCGCTGAGCGGGGGTATATCGATGACGTGGTGTTGCCCGCCGAAACACGAAAGAAGCTGATCCGCGCTCTGGAGATAAGTGAGAACAAGGTCGAATCCCTCCCCAGAAAGAAACACGACAACCTGCCTTTATAGTTTTTAATTTTGAGTGTTGAATACTGAATTAGAATACTGTTTTCGGATGCAATAGCTATGGCCGTATCTAAGGCTCTCCGTTCTCTAAGAGGGGAATGCACAGTGCCAGGGCGCCATCCAATCTCCCTCTTAACTAAGGTATAGCGCGAACAGCCTGTCCGCCTGCCGGCGGATCCATTCGTACTGCTGCCCGGAGTGGGTCTACACGGTCAACCATTCTGGAATGAGTTTCTCGGTGGTACTCCGTGTTTTCTTTGTGTAACTTTGTGGAACAGTACAAGCAAGATGACTATAAAAATATCCGATGGATCTTTTCGAAGAGAAGGAGCAATCCTACAAGAATGAGCCGGCCGGCAAGGCATTTGTGAACCCGCATGAGCCGCTGGCCACCCGAATGAGGCCCCGTTCGCTGGAAGAATTTGTGGGACAGGAGCACATTGTCGGGGAAGGGAAGATGCTCCGGAGAATGATTGAAAGCGGCGTAATCGGTTCACTGGTATTCTACGGCCCCCCGAGTTCAGGGAAAACTACGCTGGCCCACGTCATTTCAAGGGAGATAAATGCCCAGTTTGAAGTGTTAAACGCCGTGCTGGACGGGATAAAAAACCTCAGGGAAGTGGTTGATAAGGCCGAAAAAATCCAGCGGATGAATGGACGCAAAACCATTCTCTTTGTAGATGAGATCCACCGGTGGAACAAGGCGCAGCAAGACGCGCTCCTTCCTCATCTCGAGTCCGGAGTGATTACGCTTATCGGAGCGACCACCGAAAACCCATTCTATTCCCTCGTCAGTCCGCTGCTTTCCCGGTGCCAGTTGTTTGAGTTATACGATCTGACGGTAGAACACGTGCGTATTATGATTGAACGGGCGTTGAATGACGAAGTACGCGGACTGGGTAAGAAGCAGGTGAAGGCCACCGATGAGGCCGTTACACATCTGGCGGAGTATGCAGGAGGGGATATCCGCAACGCGTTGAATGCGCTGGAAGTGGCGGTACTGTCCAGCGATAAAGATGAAGAGGGAGTGATACATATTACCCTGGAGGTAGCGAAGGAATGCATCCAAAAGCGTAATATCCGCTACGACAGTACCGGAGATGAACATTATCATTACGCTTCGGCTTTCATCAAGTCTATGCGCGGATCGGACCCCGATGCCGCTTTATATTGGCTGACAGCTATGCTGGAAGGGGGTGAAGATCCCAATTTCATTTTCCGCAGGATGTTGATACTTGCGTCGGAGGATGTGGGTCTGGCCGATCCTCATGCACTTTCCATTGTCAATGCCGCGCACGAAGCATTTACCAAGTGCGGCATGCCGGAAGGGCTCTATTTTTTAGCCCATGCCTGTATCTATCTGTCTCTGGCTCCTAAAAGCAACAGCGCGGGAGCCATATTTGCCGTGCGCAGCGAAATACAGAAGGAGGGGATCCGGCCCGTGCCCCCTCACCTCAGGGATAAGACGGCCAACTCTTTGCAGGCTCGGTACCTCGATAAGGAAAATGCGTCTGACGATTATATCTATCCTCATTCGTTTGCCCATCACTGGGCAGAGCAGCAGTATCTTCCCGAACGCCTGAAGAACAGGCGATGGTACACGGCCGGAACCATTGGCAGGGAGGGCAAATTGTGGGAACGTCTTCAGGCGATTAAAGAGGCACATCGCAAGAGCGATTCCGGGAAGAAGTGAATAAGCTGAACGCAGAAAGGATAATCTTATACGACTTCCATCTTATGGTATCGGTCTAATTGCCCCGGCTTAAAAGCCGGGGCAATTAGGTCTTTAGATCGAGAGCCAAAGCCTGTCATCCCGAGCTCCGTCGAGGGATCCCCGTAGCCGTGAGGACGCTCAAGGAAGAGGCACGCACCCGACCAGCGTGCAGAGGGGGGCAGGTGCCTCTGTGACGGGCATTCTTTGCACCGGGGAGATCCTTCGGCGGGGCTCAGGATGACAGCCTCTGTTATAGAGAGGAATCGTGCCTGTACTACGGGCATCTGTTGCTTTCGGGGGATGACAGGCACTGTTTAACAATGCCTGACTCTCTTCCCCGCCCTTCCGTCTCTCCCTTCTGGCAGGCGGTCAACTCATCTTCAGCATATATCCGACGCCGTGCAAAGTTACCAGGTAACGGGGGTCGTCGGGGTGCTCCTCGATTTTGGATCGGAGTTTTGAAATGTGCACGTCAACCGTACGCGTGTTTGTGCTGTATTCGTAGCGCCAGACATTTTCCAGCAAAGCGTCGCGGGAGACCGGTTCATTGGCGTGCGACACCAGATAGCGAATGAGTTCCACTTCCCGGGTAGTGAGTTCAACCTTTGTGTTATCGGGATGGGTGGCGGTTGCATTTTTGAGATCTACATGAATGGGATCCATATCGACTTCATCCACCGGTTTGGCTTTGGCGTATTTTTCAGAACGGCGCAGGCGTGCCTGAATGCGCGCCAGCAGTTCCTTCACGCCAAAAGGCTTGGTCATATAGTCATCGGCCCCGATGTTCAGGCCGGTTACTTTGTCAATTTCCTGATCTCGCGCGGTAAGCATAATGATGGGGAAAGTATAGTCCATAGCCCGGACTTTCTTGCAGACATCATAGCCGCTTACCTCCGGTAACATGAGGTCGAGAACCATCAGGTCAAGGTTCTCCTTTTTTACCGTCTCTATGGCATCCGCGCCATCATTGGCAACGAACACCTGGTATCCTTCATTTTCCAGGGTATCCTGAAGGGTGAAGACAAGACTGGGCTCGTCTTCAACAACTAGAATTTTCTTGGGTTTATCCGACATAGTTTGGTGAATCTGGTGTAAGTTTCGATGTTTGATATAGAGAGGAAGATACAGGTGTTTCTTCCGGCTGGCCCTCCGCCTCCATAAAAACGGGGAAGGCTACAAAAAAGGTTGTGCCTGTTCCTTCTTCGCTTTCAACCTGGATGGAACCTCCGTTCTGTTCAACCAGGTATTTCACAATGGAAAGGCCTAAACCGTGCCCTTTCGTATGTGCGGTAAGGGCGTCTTCAACACGGTAAAATTTTTCAAATATGTGTTTGATAGATTTTTGGGGTATCCCAACTCCATGATCTTTGACTGAAAGGAGCACGCTATTCTTGCGATGAGAAAGTGAAATATGGATATATTTTTCGTCATCGCTGTACTTGATCGCATTTTCAATCAGGTTACTCAGGATGGTTTCAAAGCATCCGGTGTCTATCATTGCGATGGGAAGCTGATCGGGAATAGACGTTTCAAGCGTAAATCCTTTGTTTTTGATGTATGGTTGATGATCGGCCAGGTAATCTTTGAGAAGCTCGTTCAGGAGTACGGGTATAGGTTCGATAAGGGTGCTGTGAGCATCTGCTTTTGCAACATCAAGGAGCTTTTCAATCATCTTGCGTAACCTGATGGATTCGGTGAAGATATGGGTTCCATAAGATTTAAGCCGGTCTTTATCCTCAACACGTCCATCGGCCAGGTTCTCCCCGGCGGCCTGCATTACGGCGAGTGGAGTTTTTAGTTCGTGAGTTACATTAGCCAGGAAGCCCGCCTGCCGCTCAGCCAGCAATTGTTCTTGCCGGGCGGTGATAAACATAAATACGAGTGCTCCCAGCAGAAGTAAGACGGTAGCCCCGAGAACCACCATATTTTTAATAAGAGAAGCATCCCATACTTCTGCGGGGGTCTTTGTCAGAGCGACAGAGAGTATCCAGTCATCAAAAAAGTCAGGAAAGCGCTGGGTCAGTTGGATGTTGCTTTTGTCGAACGCTATCGATGGATCGCTGTTTGCTATTAATGTGTCTTTTGTCCAGTCCCGGAGCCACACAATAATGCCTGAATTTGTCGAGGGACCAAACTTTTCTTGCAGCAGGGGCTGGAGGTAGCGATCAATCATATACTGCTGATTAATCGGCATAGTGAGATAGCCGATAATGGATCGGTCCGTTAAATTGACCAAAGCAATAGTCATACTTCGGTGCGTATCGAAGAGAATCTTATTGTTGTACCGGTAGTCGGCAATCAGGGCTTTCATGCGGGTACGGGCAATACCCGTGCCATCACAAATAACTTCGGGGTAATCGCTGCTTTCAACAAAGGAACGGCTCTGGGAGTTAAACCTGAGTATGGGCAGGTAATTTCCGTCATGGCAGGCCTTTGAATTGCCGGGGAGAAAATAGATACTTTGGAAAATGGAATCTTTGGAAGCAGCGATGAGGGCATCTATGGCTTCCTCCGGGAATCTTCCCTTAGACCTGAGCGTGTTTTGAATGTACTCCATGTCCATAGAAACCAGCTCGAAAAAAGACTTGAAAAAGCGATGCCTTATCTTGTCGGAGAACTCAGCAACCTGAAGTTTCCGGTTCTCCCGTTCCGATTCTATAGCACTTTCGCGAAGTGCGTACATAGAATAAATATTCATACCGGTAAGACCCAGGATGGCAATAATGCCCGCTGCCAACAGTATCCATCGGAGGGAATTTTGCTTTTGCTTCATGTTCTGATTTATCTAACGGGGATTAAGTACGGAGTCTTTTGGCCTGCTCCAATAGTCCGCCCTTCAGGTGGGGGCTATTACGTCGAAGTATAAGGTGAATCCGTGTAAGCCTGCATTTTCAAATCTTTAAATATAACAAATATTTCTACCCTTTATTTTACGCATTTTAATACTGTGAATCATCTCGCAACATATTATGCGGCTAAAAGCTTCTATTCAGCCTGTTTTGCATCTACAGCATACCGAACAGTCGCATCATCATGCGACTTAACATTTATCAAATTAGAATAAGAATCTGCTTTCTGCAGATCCCCCGGAATGAAAGTTGTACACGACAGGGGTACCTTTCTCCTGTCTAACAACGCTTGTTATGCTGAGTCTGCCGGGGTATCACCCGGAAAGGAAGGAGGTACGAGGCAGAGGCACGGTTCCCATTTCTCCGACAACGCCTGTTATCCTGAGCTCCGTCGAAGGATCTCCCCGGAATAGGGGATGCACGCTGTAAAGAGACTTTTCAACAACGCCTGTGATCCGCCGGCCGGCGGATGACAAGCTTTATTTAGGATGACAGCCTCGGTTGCAGGATGACGACAGGCTTTATTCTACCAAGTGCAGGAACATCCCGGCATTAAGAATTGGTTTTCGCATTAGAAGTTATACGGATTCCATTTCTTGATGTCTGTACCTAATGGCCCCGGCTTTTAAGCCGGGGATGGCCCTGTACCATAAAAGAAGGACTTTAGCCCTTTCAGCGCCGGGAAAAGGGCTGAAGCCCTAATTGGGTTGAGGTGGCCTTTGATCCCCGGTCTGAAGGCCGGGGCCATTGGCAGGACTGCCCGGTTCTTTACCTTCTAACGCTCTTTATGGTGTCCTTCCGGGGAGAGGGTTGGGCGACGAGGGATCTCAAACGCTATACAGGCGCCTGTCAGCCGCCCACAACCCGGCACGATCCACATTTGAGATCCCTCACCCCAACAGACGGGGGTTAGGGATGACATCCTTACGAGGTTGAGTAGAGAACGTAACAGCCCTGCGACAAACCCGGGGCGACATAATATATATGGTCAGATGGGCAATGAAGGGGGTACTACATGTACATATTCAGCAATACTAAGGTACGGCAACTTGCATAGAGCGCGGGTATCAAGGATGGTGTAACTAAACACCGATGATACGATACATCCTAATATTACTATCTGTGAAAACCGGCCCCATCCGTAGCATCCGCGTTCTCATTACTGCGATCGTTGAATATGGGCGAAACTATAGCCTTTGATACACGGGGCCACATGGTACAGTAATAAAAAAAGGGCACCCTGAGGATGCCCTTTGTAAGGAACAGGAAGTTTAAAAGTTATTGCTGCCAGATATTGTTCGACCGGTCTGCGTCAGGGAAGAGGAAATCGGGATCAATTTCCACTTTTGCTACCTCGGATGGCGCCGCATCGACGTGCACGAAGGTTTTGGTTATTCCCTTCAGCCAGGTTTCTACCCCGATGGTACGGGTGATGGTATTTCCATTTTTTAATGTAACGGTTATATACGCAGGCATGGGAACCTCGCCGAAATCCTGAACCAGAATACGGCTTCCTCCACCTTCGGCCGGAGAGACTTCCACTACCGCCTGGTCCAGAATCCAGGTTTCATAATACCAGCTTCTCCAGAACCAGTCGAGATCTTTTCCGCTGACGTCTTCAAAAGTATTGAACAGATCCCACGGGTAGGGATGCTTGTACTGCCACCGCGCGAGAAAGGTTTGATACGCTTTATTGAAGGTTTCTTCTCCCAGCAGGCCTCTCAGTGTAACCAGCAGCGTGGCCGGCTTTGGATAGGAGGCCACCCCATAGGCGCTTCCGTTGTAGTGGTAATCGGACCAGCGTATGACTTCCCCCTCAAAGCCGGTACCGGCAATGCTCAGGTAACTCATCATATCCTGCATTTCAAAATCTATATTGCTGTCGGAATAGTAATCCTTTTTAGCCTGTGCTTCGTTGAAGGTGGTGGTACCCTCGTCCAGCCAGGAATAGCGCCGTTCGTTGGAGCTGACCATCATCGGCACCCACATATGCGCAATTTCATGAGCGGTTACGGCATACAGGTCCTGGGGAGAGCGGCCGTTATAGGTTCCCATCAACGTCATCATGGGGTACTCCATCCCCCCGCCAATGATGCCTCCGCCTTCAACGGCGGTCATATGCGGCCAGGGGTAGGACATTCCGGTAAAGGCTGAAAGATAACCAATAGAATGCGCTGTGAATTCGGCGGCATC
>CALJMB010000315.1 GCA_937982515.1 uncultured Balneolaceae bacterium | reverse complement strand
ACGTGGGACAGATACGTGGGGCAGACACGCGGGGCAGGGATATATGGGGCAGACACACGGGTCTGCCCCTACGGTAATTTGGTCTCATGCCTTCAACACGGCGACCGTACATAGTATCCATGCGGCGATGAAGGCGGTTCCGCCGATGGGGGTGATGGCGCCGAGCCACCGGATGCCGGAGACAGAGAGCAGGTACAGGCTGCCTGAGAAGATGACAATGCCGGCCAGCATCAGCCAGCCCGACCATCGCAGCCACGCGGATTCGGGCAGATGGTAGGCCAGGAGGCCCACGGCCAGCAGCCCCAGCGCATGATAAAAGTGGTACTGCACGCCGGTTTCGAATATTTCAATCATATCAGCAGAGAGGCGGTTTTTCAGCCCGTGTGCGCCAAAGGCGCCCAGCATAACCGCCAGTAACGCGTTGATGCTTCCGAGAGAGAGAAAAAGTTTAATCATAGGGAGGTTTGTCTTTGTTTATGGTGGTCTGTGAGCCGGCCTGTAATACAGATGGTACAATGTATTAATAGTTCCAAAGGAATCATATCATAATGTCGGAACAGAGCACGAATGCCGCGGATCCGGCGGATGGGGCCGGCCACAGATTAGCACAGACCGGATTTCATACAGGCCGGACAACCTGTTGGAACAACTTTATAGAATGCCAGTTAAAAAATAGAAATGGAGTTTTTAACCTAAAGGCTTAGTTATGAAGAAATTAAATATGCTATTAACAATTGCGTTATCTGCTTTGGTACTTACCGCCTGTGGTGACCGATCGGATCAAACAATAGATGAAGCGCAGAGAGAGGCACAGGAAGGATATGAAACCATGAGGCAGGGCGAACAGGGGGCAATGGATCAGGCGGAACAGACCAAAGAGCAGTTTGTTGCCGATGTAAACTCCCGACTGCAAGACATGGAGAGTGAAATGGAACAGATAGAGCAGCAGATTCAGCAGCAAGGCGGAGAGAACCAGGAACAGCTGCAACAGAGCTGGCAGGAACTGAGTGGCCAGAAACAGGAGTTAGAACAGGAACTTACCCGGCTGGAGCAGTCGGGCGAGCAAAACTGGCAACAGGTACAACAAGATATTACCAGCCGGTTACAGAGCCTGGAAGAATCCTTTAATAATCTGAAGAGTGAAATAGGAATTGAATAAAGTCTGTTTTATGGAATGGTCAGGCAAGGTCTGGCTGTTTCAGTGCGCAGAAGGAACTCCCAAACTTTATTGGTATCCGTGGTACTAGTCATCAGAAGAGCGAAGCAGTTACTATATAGCATGTAACTATTAACGCTTCCGATAAAAAGCCCCGTTAAACCCGGGGCTTTTTATTTTGCATTATAGCATTTGCTGGCACACCGTATACTTCACTTACCTCTTACGCATAAACGGATATTTCCAGGTTTTGGGAGGGTGCTGAGTTTCCTTGATAGAGCGAACAGAGATCCAGCGCATGAGGTTGGCCGCGCTTCCGGCTTTGTCGTTGGTTCCCGACTTGCGGGCTCCCCCAAACGGCTGCTGGTTGACAACGGCGGCCGTCGGCTTGTCGTTGATGTAGAAGTTGCCGGCCGCCTGGCGCAGATAGTCCGACATTTGTTTAAGGGCGTACCGGTCTTGCGAAAATATGGCTCCCGTCAGTGCGTAGGGAGAAGTAGTATCACACAGTTCCAGTGTTTCCTCAAATTTGTCATCTTCATATACATAGACCGTTAACACGGGGCCGAATATCTCTTCTTCCATAGTTTTAAACTTTGGATCTTTGGCCTGAATCAGGGTCGGCTCTATGAAATAGCCTTCGGAATCGTCGCAGTTACCACCTGTGAGTATTTCCGCGTCTTCAGACTCTCTGGCATAGTCGATGTACTCTTTGATGCCGTCAAACGCTTTCTGATCGATGACAGCCGTCATAAAGTTGGTGAAATCTTCCGCCACGCCCATCTTTATGTCTGCTACTTCATTCAGGAATTTATCCCGGAATTCTTCCCAGCGCGATTCGGGAATGTACATACGGGAAGCGGCTGAACATTTCTGCCCCTGGTATTCGTAAGCAGCTCTGAGCGCAGCTACAACCACGGCGTCTATATCCGCTTTATTGTGAACAAATATAAAGTCTTTTCCTCCGGTTTCCCCCACAATTCTGGGATAGGTGCGGTATTTCTCAATGTTCTCTCCAATCTTCTTCCAGAGATACTGAAAGGTGGCCGTAGAGCCGGTAAAATGGAGGCCCGTAAAATGTTCATTCTCCAGAACAGGATCGCCGACGTCGGCTCCGTTCCCCGGAATGAAGTTGATGACACCGTCTGGCAGCCCCGCCTCTTTCAGCAGCTGCATAGCAAAATAGCTGGAGTATACCGACGTGGTTGCCGGTTTCCAGAGCGCCACATTCCCGCAAATTGCCGGAGCTGTAGGTAGGTTTACCGCAATGGAACTGAAATTAAAAGGAGTGACAGCAAAGACAAATCCTTCCAGGGGGCGGTATTCCGAACGGTTCCACATTCCTTCGGGAGAGTAGGGCTGATCCTGATAGATCTGCGTAAGGTAATAGGCGTTAAAGCGGAAAAAGTCGGCCAGCTCGGCAACGGCATCGATCTCGGACTGATAGGCCGTCTTAGACTGGCCCAGCATGGTTGCGGCATTCATCTTATAGCGCCAGGGGCCTGACAGCAGGTCGGCCGCTTTCAAAAAAACAGATACGCGTTCCTCCCAGGGCAATTCAGCCCACTGCCTGCGAGCTTCCAGTGCCGCCTCCACAGCCATGTCTACCTCTTTTTTGCCACACAAATGCACGGTGCCCAGTTTGTGCTTGTGGTTGTGTGGGATACCCACATCCACCGTATTTCCGGTCTTCACTTCTTTGCCACCGATAATAGCCGGAATTTCGATCTGTTGTGATTTGAGCTGTTCCAATTCCTTTTCTAACAGGGTGCGCTCGGGTGTGCCGGGAGCGTAGGAGTGTACCGGTTCGTTTTTCGGTTCCCTGATCTCAAAATATGCGTTGGCCATAAAAAGTAAGTGTTTATTGGGAGAGTTAACATTTAGTGTGCGCCAGAAAATACAGGTCTAAAAGTTAATAAATATTATCCTTACATAGAGTACCAAACCCCATTGTTTCAGTTGCCGGATGAAGATACAAACATCTCCGCCCTGCGTGCCGTTTCAATTCCGTTCATGATACAATCCGGAACCGATACGCCACCTCTGTAGCTGCCTGCCAGCAACAAGCCGGGTTGTTGAGTCTCTATTTGACTCATGACGTCCAGGTAAGATTCATAACCTGTTTCATACTGTGGGATGGCCCGCTTCCAATATACGTGCTTCGTAAAAACGGGAGTTCCCCTGATACCAAGCAGATGGCTGAGTTCCTGTACGGCGATGGTCATCAGTTCTTGTGTTGACATGTGGGCCAGTTCAGGATATCGGGCACCGCCGATGAAACTCGTCAACAGCACATGATTTTCTGGCGTGCGGTTTGGAAAGAGGGTAGATGAAAACAGCGTCCCCAGTATCCGGAAACCTTCAGCTTGTGGAATCAGCATACCGAAACCATCAAGGGGATGTTCAACCTGTTCGCGTTTGAACCCCAGAGCTATGACACTGAGAGGAGCATAAGGGATGCCGGAAATACCACAGGATTCCTCTTGCTGCAGTTCCTGATTTAATATTTTATTCAGGGAGTGCGCCGGGAGGGTAGATACAATGACTTTATGCTCCAGTTCAGTCACCCCTTCCGGTGAACTTACCTTAACCTTCCAGCCGTCCGGAATGCGGGTCAGTTTTTGTACTTCCGTCCCGCAGCGTACTTTTTCTCCGAGATGCTGTTTCAGTGCCAGGGGCAGGGTCTCCATTCCTCCTTCAAAGGAAACAAGGGTCCGGCTGGTTCTGTTTTTGTTCCGGGGTCTCCGGAAGGCTCCTTTTAGCAGAGAACCGTAGGTTTGTTCCATTTCCCACAAGGCGGAAAACGTGTGTTTAACCGACAACTTATCAGGGTCGCCGGCATACACCCCCGATACAAAGGGATCTACTGCATAATCCAGCGGCTCCCTTCCCAGCCTCCGGGAAATAAAACGGGCAACACTCTCATCACTCCGTTCCGATACCGGGACAAAGGGTTCTCTC
This sequence comes from uncultured Balneolaceae bacterium, assembly GCA_937982515.1. GTDB lineage: Bacteria > Bacteroidota > Rhodothermia > Balneolales > Balneolaceae > CALJMB01. The sequence continues at coordinate 21,120 of CALJMB010000315.1, read as the reverse complement.
ATCAGGCGGAGCTTTGCCGAAGGGGAGAAGAGAGGTGTTTTGAGAAATCCTGGCAGCGAAAGCGGGATTGGCTGAGGAATTCCATCTTTCACGATAAACCGTTTCCGGGCCGACCCCCCGGCTTTTCTTATTTCGCTACCGAGTTGCAGATCGTTAAGAAGATCCCACATCTCCTGGTTACGTATCTGAAGTGTATTGGGACCTTTCTCGAACAACCATCCCTCTTCTTTCACGCTCTGTATGACTCCCCCCGCTTTGTGGTTCTTTTCATACACTACCGCTTCTATATCTTTCTTTTGCAGGCTGTAGGCAACGCTCAGGCCCGTGATGCCACCGCCGAGTATCCCTACAGAAGGTTTTTTTGTCATTGGATGGAATGAGTTTGATGGTATATGAGTGTTATATCAGTCAGATTCTGGCACTTCTATAGAACACGGATATGGCGGTTAGAGCAGGTACGCACAGACAACGCCTCGGGTCTCTTTCACGGATCCGATCACCCGGGGTGGCCGGATCCGTGAGATGAGCCGGTGAGGACCGGTGCTGCATCGGATATCAGGACCGCCGAAGATCTGTCCCATCTATGGTATCCCGCTTCCCGTTATGCGACCGTTGACCATGGCACGATGCCAGCGGGAAGTTAACCTTATTGAAACCCAGGCTGCCCGCCATATTGATTGTTTCTGAACCCTGAAGGGTGTAGCGGAACCCTCCACTATACAGAATAATTATAAAAGCATAGTGAAGAGAGTTCATGCCAAATGTTAAACTCTTTACGCTATAACCTTGTTTGGTCTATGATACAGAAATGCAAAAGGTTTTTCAGTACTGATATGCCGGATGCATCTCTCATTGTGTTCCTATACATTGATGTAAACCACTCAAGCATCTCACTAACATGACGGAGGCTCTAATGATTTTTAAAAACAGATTTATAACCTGCCTCAATCTGGTTTCACTACTGATTTTTATGCCCCTGTTTGCTTTCGCCCAAAACGAAATAGAGCGGGAGCGCAGTTCTCTGCAGGGCATTGCAGAACTGGGTTTTACAGTTAATCTGGAGGCTAACATCTCCCTCAATGAAAAAGGGGAACTGGAGGTCACATCCATAACCGACGATTTACGCCAAAGGCTGGCTGATGCGGATATTCGTATCATTTCTGATGATGAAGTCCGTTCATCCGACCAGATTCCGTTTTTATACATGCATATTAACTCGATGGATGCCGGAGAGGGGCTCGTGCCTTTTTCCATTTCGCTCAGGTTTTATCAACCCGTAAAGCTGGTTCTGAACAGAGACCGGCAATCGTCAGCGAGTACGTGGGAAACCGGCATGGTAGGTATTGTTTCCTATGATCAGTTGTACGTGATACAGCAGGCAGCGGCTGATCTTATTCTGGAATTTATTGATGATTACAGGCGCGTCAACTTATAGGAATGCCGCGTATATTAAGGTAAGTCTGATTTGTGTTTTCCTTCCTTAGCCCTATATTTAGCGAAATATTTTTATCTAACTAAAACAAACGTTTATGGCATCTGGTATACGAAAATGGGGACTTAAACTATTTGGTCTCTGGTTGATTCTGGAAGGATTGAGTGAACTCTTCGGCTTGCATTTTGACGGAATTGGAACCGTGATGGGAGTTTTGGCGCTCATAGCAGGCGTTTTAATGATATTGGACAGCTAGCCATGAATATTGAAGAATTCAGAGAATTCTGCTTGTCTTTTGAAGGTGCAACGGAAGATTTCCCGTTTAATGAGAATACACTGGCCTTTAAGGTCATGAAAAAGATTTTTGCCCTAACTAATCTGGAGACGTTCGAAGGCATCAACCTGAAGTGTGATCCCGTTAAAGCGGCCATGCTTCGGGAACTCTATCCTGAGGTTAAACCGGGTTACCATATGAATAAAAAACACTGGAATACCGTTGAACCTCAGGGTGACCTTGATGATGAGATTATTAAAGAATGGATCAGAGATTCGTATAACCTGGTTGTAGAAAGCCTGCCCAGAAGTGATCAAAAGAAGCTGGAGAACCTGAAGTGAGTTCCGTATAAGAGCGTTACTTCCGCTGAACAGATTCTCTTTTAGAAGGGGAGAAGAGGCTTTTGATCCGCTCAAAACTTTTCTTTTCAAAATTCCAGACGAAATCAAACTGACCGAACACAAAGCCGTAGCCCAGGAACAGAAGCTGGTAGATGGGAAAGACTATAAACGGCCACACCAGAGCTTTTCCCCATAACGGAGTGTGAACACCGAAACCGATTAAATCGTAGATAATTCTCTTTACATACAGTGTAGTCATGCCCGTTATTGAAAAAATAAACAGGATCAACACCAACTGCCAGACATTTTCCACGCCCCACCGATGTTTGAGTTTTTCGATTAGCTTTTGCACTTAACTATGCTTTCTTTCAGTTTAAGATACAGTTTTGATGGCTGTTTCAGCGGCGTCAAGTGTGCGGTCCAGCATCTCCCGGGTCAGTGAGTTGGCCAGGAACCATGATTCAAAAGGTGAAGGGGGTAAATACACGCCTTGCTCCAGCATGGCATGGAAAAAGGACCGGAAAAATTCTTGATCTGTAGTATTGGCCGTGCGAAAATCACTGACTTCTTCTTTGGTGAAGAAGACGCTGATCATAGATCCCACCTGATTGATGGCGGCCGCTATACCGTGTGCATCAAATATTTTCCTCAGGCCATTGTGCAGATAGGTTGCTTTTTCTTCCAGCTCATCGTAGTGGCCCGGAGTTCCATGAAGTTCAGACAGTAACACATAGCCTGCAGCCATGGCCAAAGGATTACCCGAGAGAGTTCCCGCCTGATAGACAGGCCCGGCCGGAGAGACAACTTCCATCACTTCTTCTTTGCCTCCGAAGGCGCCTACGGGCATTCCGGCTCCGATAATCTTGCCATAGGTTACCAGGTCGGCTGTAACGCCGTATCGTTCCTGAGCGCCACCCCGGGCTAAGCGGAAACCGGTCATCACTTCGTCAAAAATGAGTAAGGTATTGTGAGCATCGCACAATTCACGCAAACCTTCCAGGAAACCACTTTTGGGAGGAACGCATCCCATGTTGCCGGCCACGGGTTCCACGATGACAGCGGCTACCTCATCTTTAAACTCCAGCAGTAGTTCTTTTACTCCATTCAGATCGTTATAGTCGGCTATCAGCGTGTCACGCGAGGTTCCCGCCGTAACTCCCGGGCTGCTGGGTGATCCCAGCGTCAAAGCGCCGCTGCCTGCTTTAATGAGGAATGAATCTCCGTGCCCGTGGTAGTTGCCTTCAAACTTGATAATTTTATCCCTTCCGGTGTAGCCGCGTGCTACCCGTATAGCGCTCATACACGCTTCCGTACCGGAATTGACCATGCGGATCTTATCCACTCCGGGCACCATCCGGGTTACGAGCTCAGCCATTTTTATCTCAATTTCGGTAGGAGCTCCGAAGGAAGTGGATTTTGCAGCCATCTCTTCTATGACGTCTACAACCGGTTGCCAGGCATGGCCCAGAATCATAGGTCCCCATGATCCCACATAGTCGATATATTCTTTGCCGTCTGCGTCGGTGAGGATGGATCCTTTGGCTTTCTCCATGAAAACGGGCGTTCCGCCTACCGATTTGAAGGCCCGCGCCGGAGAATTAACTCCTCCGGGAATGAATTGCTGTGCCCGTTCAAAAAGTTTTTTACTCTTTTCTAACATTAAAATCTTTGTATTGGAACACGGATGAAGCGAATAATAGCGGATGAATACATATGAATCTGCGAACTCACAACATCAGCGTTATCTGCGTTCTATTTTGAGTTTAATATTCTTGCTGCTTCTTTTGCAAAGTAGGTGGCTATTAAATCGGCCCCGGCCCGTTTAAAGCCGATCAGCGCCTCCATTATAGCTTCTTCCTCGTTAAGCCACCCTTTTGCCGCGGCTGCTTTCAGCATAGCGTATTCGCCGGAAACATTATAAACGGATACCGGCACGGTTACATTCTCTTTGACGGCCCGGACTACGTCAAGATAGGGGAGCCCCGGTTTAACCATCACGATATCGGCGCCTTCCTGCTCATCCATCTGTGCTTCTTTGACGGCTTCGCGAACATTTGCCGGATCCATCTGGTAGGTCTTCTTGTCACCAAAACCGGGAGCGGAGTCCAGCGCATCACGGAACGGACCATAATAGCTGGATGCGTACTTGGCACTGTAGGCCATGATGCCCGTGTGTATGAAACCGGCTTCGTCCAGGGCCTTTCTCATGGCTCCAATGCGGCCGTCCATCATGTCGGAGGGAGCCACCATATCAACTCCCGCTTCGGCATGACTCACCGCCATCTTTGCCAGCACTTCTACCGATTCGTCATTCAATATTTCATTTTCATGGACAATCCCGTCATGGCCGTATTCCGAATAGGGATCAAGAGCTACATCCGTCATTACGAGCATTTCCGGGAAGGCCTTTTTGATAGCCCGCACTGTTTTTTGCATCAATCCCTCCGGATTCAGCGCTTCGGCGCCTATGTTGTCTTTCTTTTCCTCGGGCACTTTTACAAATACCAGTACGGAGCGGATACCTTCATTTTGCAATTCCTCAATTTCTTTAAGCAACAGGTCTTGCGTGTACCGGTAATAGTCGGGCATGGAAGGGATTTCCTCCTTCTTCTGTTCTCCTTCCATCACAAAGACGGGGGCGATAAAATCGACGGGCCTCAGTTGGTGTTCGGCCACCAGATCTCGTATAGCGGCACTCGCGCGCAGGCGCCGGCCTCTTATGTAAGGAAAGTGTCCGTATGGTTCCATAACATGAATTACATTTGTTTTATAAAGCACCGACTACGCGGATAAAGCTGGTCAAAGAATACAGGAATCCATGCTTTTCCGCTATATCAGCATTATATGCGTTCCATCGTTTTTCCGTATGCTATCCAGTCAATCGGGTGCTTAAGGCGGTCCAATAAATAGGCCTCGCGGGTTCCTTCCTGTACCTGGAAGTCGTAATCCCAGCGTACCCGGGGCGGAAGACTCATCAATATGGACTCTGTCCGTCCGTTGGTTTTCAGGCCAAATAAGGTACCACGATCGTGGATCAAATTAAACTCTACATACCGGCCGCGGCGGATTTCCTGAAAATATTTGTGCTGTTCATTATATGGTTCGTCTCTGCGCCGTTCAACAATCGGTGTGTAAGCATCAAGAAAGGCGCTTCCGACATTTGTGGTAAAGTTGTACCAGTCTGCGGTCGTTCGTTCATCGTCAGGGCGTAAATAGTCAAAGAACAGCCCGCCTACCCCGCGTGCCTCTGCACGGTGACCGTTGTGGAAGTATTCGTCACACTCTTTTTTGAACCGGGGATAGAGTTCCTTACCGTGTGGATCGCACGCTTTTTTCAATATCTGGTGAAAGTGCACGGCGTCTTCATCCCAAAGATAGTAAGGAGTCAGATCCGCTCCGCCGCCGAACCAGCGGTCTCGTATATTGTTTAATTTTTCATCGTCATATAATTCAAAATACCGAAAATTGGCATGGACGGTGGGCACCATGGGGCTTTCCGGATGAATCACCAGCGAAATGCCTCCTGCCCAGAACCAGCCCTGTTCTACTTTAAAGCGCTGCCGGATGAGCTCGGGAAGCTCGCCATATACGGTAGAAATATTCACTCCCCCCTTTTCGAATACGGCGCCTTTTTCAATAATACGGCTGTGTCCTCCGCCTCCTCCTTTACGCTCCCAGTCGTCGGAGCGGAACCGGGCTTCTCCATCCAGCCGCTCCAGTGATGTACAGATCTCATCCTGGAGATCAGAAATAAATTTGATAAAATCTTCTTTAGTGGATTTGTTCATGATCTGTTTTATTGGCTGCGGATTGGCGCGGATGGCTCCTGATAAAGCCGTCAAAATTCACGCTAATCTGCGGCTTGATATTCTTTTACAGTATCGATGAAGGCGCGGGCGTGATCTACAGGTACATTGGGAAGTATTCCGTGGCCGAGGTTAACGATATATCTCTGCGTACCGAAACGCTCGATCATCCGAGTCACTTCGCGCTTAATAGTATCTGTTGGTGATAACAAGTGAGAGGGATCGTAGTTCCCCTGCAGGGTTATTTCCCCGCGTGTGGCCTTGCGGGCATATTCCGGGGTGGTGGCCCAGTCGATGCCGAGTGCCGAAGCACTGCTGTGGAAGCTGAGCCGTTCCAGTGCATACCAGCTGCCCTTGGCAAAAAGAATAACCGGCACCTCATCTATTGCATCGCATATTTCCATCAGATATGGCATGGCCCACAAATTGAAATCTTCCGGGCTCAGCAATCCTGCCCAGGAATCAAACACCTGAAGTACCTGTGCGCCTGCCTCAATCTGAGCTTTCAGATAACTGATCGTAGCTTTCGTGAGCTCTTTCATCACATGCCTGGCCGCGTCAGGCTGCTGATAAAGAAAGGCCTTGGCCTTGTCAAAATTCTTTGAACCTTCTCCCTGAACCATATAACAGAACAGAGTCCACGGAGCCCCGGCAAAACCGATCAGGGGTACACGCCCATTTAGCTCTTTACGGGTCAGGGTAATGGCGTCCATTACGTAGTGGAGCTTTTCCGGTATATCCTCAGACAGAATGGCAAAGGCATCATCCACTGTCCGGATGGGGTTTCCAATCACCGGGCCTTTACCCTCGATCATCTGTACGTCAAGGCCCAGCGCTTGGGGTATAGTAAGAATATCCGAAAAGATGATGGCGGCATCGGGGCCAACTTCATCGATAGGTTGAATGGTGATTTCACAGGCTAGTTCGGGGGTTTCCACCCGCTCAAAAAAGCTGTATTTACGGCGCAGTTCCATATACTGAGGCAGATAGCGGCCGGCCTGACGCATCATCCATACTGGCGGACGTTCTACTTTTTCTCCCCGCAGGGCCCGGAGTAACAGGTCGTTTTTAAGTGGTGGAAATGAATTGCTCATAAGTGCTGATGGGACGCAGAGAATACGGATCGGGCAGATTTTCGCTGAGTATAATTATCTCCGACAAATCTGTCTGGCCTGCGTTATTGGTGTTTTATTTTGTTGTTAAAGAGATAATCGGCAACGGTACGAAGAAGTAACTCGGTATCCGGTTCGTTTGCCACCGTTATATTCTGATCGGTTTCTTGTCTCAGGGCATCGGCTGTAGTATGGCCAATAGCAAATAGCGCCGGCAGTTTCCGGTCAAAGCCGTGGCCCTTTTTGAAACCCCGGACTGCGCTGGGACTGTAAAACAGCACAGCATGTACCGGCACTTCTGCAGGTAATGAAACAGGTTGTATAATGGTTTTGTATACCTCCAGCTCAATAACTTCGATGTTTCCCTGAACCAATATACTGGTCATCTCATCCCGGCTCAGGTTGCCACGAAAGTAGATGATGGAGGTGGTTTTGCCCTCGTTTACTATCAGCTCACCCAGATGTTTCCCATACTGGATGGACGGTATTATTGCATCGAGCCCGAGTTCCCGCAGCGCTGCCCGTGTTTTGGCTCCAACAGCAAATAACCGGGTTTCAGGATGAACCCGAAGGCCGGAATTTATCATTTGAGCCAGGGCTTTAACTCCGTTAGCACTGGTGAAAACCCAGTCAGCCCCGGGGTGCTCATCAATAGCTGTCAGGGCCTTATCCCAACAGTCAGGAAACTGAAACTCCAGGGCCGGCGCTGTGATGGCCTCCAACCCCAGAACACGGGCGTACTCCCGCTGTTGGTCTGTCAGCAGACGTGTTACAAATATATTTAGCCTGTCGTGTCTCATAGAAAATGAAGCGCAGATAAGTGCAAATAGTATAGATGCCCGCAACAATTGTTGTTTTGGGTTTATTTGTATGTCTGCAAATATCTGTGTTCTATTGAGATTTCAGTTCTTCAACCACTTTAGCGGCTCCCTGCCTGAGCAACGCTTCAGCTGCCCGGCGGCCCAGATCTCCGGCTTCGCCTATGGAGACTTCGTCTTCATACTTGAACTTTTCTTGTCCGTCCAGGGTCAGGGCCACAGCCTTCAGCACTACGTACCCATTAACAACCTGCGCATACGCGCCGACAGGTGCGCTGCATCCGGCCTCCATATCATGCAGTAAATCACGCTCAATGGCCGTACAGAGTGCGGTATCGTTGTGATTCAGGTGGCCAACTATCTGTTCGACCGGAGCGTCTTCCTGCCGAATCATTATAGCCATGGCGCCTTGTGCCGGGGCCGGTATCATCCAGTCCAAATACTGGCTGATGTGATGGCCCAGATCTATCCGCAGCAATCCTGCTGCAGCGAAAATTGCGCCGTCCCACCCTTGGGTTTCAACTTTTTTCAGGCGGGTATTTACATTGCCACGGATATTAGCCATTTCATGATGTGGAAAGCGATGCAGCCACTGAGCTTTGCGGCGGTTGCTGCTGGTGGCAATCGTAGCCGTATAGTTTCGGTCATCAAGAAAATCAGTTCCGCCCGGAGCTACAAGAGTATCTCTGGGGTCGCCCCGTTCCATTACAGCCGCTACTTTCAGAGGCAACGGGTTTTCGGTAGGCAGGTCTTTGAAAGAGTGAACTGCCAGGTCGATCTCATCATCCATGAGGGCGTTATCGAGGGCTTTGGTGAAGACTCCTTTACCTCCCATTTCCGTGAGTGGGGTAGTCAGATCCAAATCCCCTTCTGATTTAACAAAAATAAGCTCGGTGTTATGACCGAGCTTTTGGAGCTGACGGGCAACTTGCTTCGCCTGCCAGGTAGCCAGTTCACTGCCGCGGGTACCGATGCGGATAGGGTTACGTTTATTCATTGAGAGAACCCGTTTTGTTAAGCTTAAACATATCGCTTACCACTTTTGTAACCTGTTCTGATTCGTGATGATCTCTGAGGTGTTCAATAGAATACGCTGCTATTTTGTTAACAATTCTCCGTGTCAGGTTTTCTACCTTTTCGCGATCGGCATCGGATATCTTGTTTTTGAAAAATTCAAATTCATCTTCTCTGATGGCGTCGAACTTTTGTGTCAGAGCTTTGATGGTAGGCACTATTTTTTGCTTGTTGAGCCAGTTCTTGTAGGCCGTCAGTTCGTCGTCGATAATTTTTTTAACCAGCGGCACATTTTTCTCGCGCTTGCGGTAAGCTTCATCGGTAACATCGCTCAGAAAATCCATGTTAGCCAGGTCTACAAAGTCGAGTGTTTCAATTTCGGGATCGATGTTCCGTGGTACCGACAGGTCTAGCAGCACTTTAAAGCGCGGGTTTTCTATGGAAGGCTGCATATGTTCCATTGTGAGGATAGGCCTTTGAGCCCCGGTAGCTACAATGACCAGATCGGCTTCGGCTACCTGCTCCGGTAGTTCATCCATCGAAGCCACATCAAGATTGAAACGGCCGGCTACAAATTCGGCGCGGCTACGGGATCGGTTGATCAGCGTAACTTTTCGGGCGCCCAGGCTCACAAGGTTTCTACAGGTTACCTTGCCGATCTTTCCGGTTCCTACCAGAAGGATATTTTTAGCTTGCAGGTTATCGAATGTTTTCTGGGCAAACTGAACCGCTGCATAGGCCGTGGTCGCTGCACCTTCGCCCAGCGAGGTTTCGCTGCGGGATCGTTTGTGCGCCCGGAATACATGCTGCATCAACCGATGAAGTTCACCCGATATGGCGTTGCTGTTCGCGGCAAATTCGTATCCTTCCTTTACCTGCTTTACAATCTGGAGGTCTCCGAGTATCTGGGAATCCAGCCCGGCTGTAACATTAAACAGATGTTCAACGGCTTTTGGGCCCGTTTTTTCAAATCCATAAGCGTGAAACTCACCCAGCGAAGCATCCGAATAGGCTACCAGCAGCCGAATAAGCTCCTGAGGTGAGGAGCCTTGCGCGAAAATTTCAGTGCGGTTACAGGTAGAAATAACAAACAGGCTTTCAATACCTTCTCTTTGGGCGCCGGCTATCAGTTCTTTTTTTTGATCTTCACTCAGGCTAAACTGCTCACGTACCTCGATAGTAGCTTCCCAGTGATTCACACCGACAACGCAAAAATCATCTAATGTAGGAATTGCCATCGACATGATATGCACTTAGGCTGAAATGGTTTCAGATTGTTGTTGTTTCGGACCGCCTCTTTCGCCGGGAATAATATGATCTAATTTGTTCAAAGCTTCGTCTGCCAGTGCCTGAAGATACTTCGGATGATCGTTGATGCCCGGCATAACCGCTATGTTTTCGAATTCATATCCTTCTTCTTTGAGATCTTCTGCCAGTTCGATACCCAACTCATACAAAGTTTCAACATGGTCGGTAACAAAAGCGATGGGGATCATTAAAAAGTTTTTAATACCGTATTGCAAATGGCGTTTCACCAGCTCGGCCGTATTGGGTTGTGTCCATTTCTGGGGCCCTACTTTTGACTGATACCCCAGCCAGTACTCGTGGTCGTACCCTCGCATTTCCATAATGGCTTCCATGGTCTGGTGGATTTCGGCAGTATAAGGATCTCCACTATTTACTTCCAGCATCGGCGTGCCGTGGGCGCTGAAGATAAAATGCGTTTTGCTTCGCGTCTCCTCATCCATCTCATCCAGTGCCTCATCAATACGGGTATTTAGCGCCTGCAGATAATTGGGGTTGCGGTGATAGTTTTTTACATAAAACTCTTTCCAGGGTACGTCATCGCCAAATTTCTCCTTCCGCTTGGTCTCCCAGTCGCGAAAACTGGACCCGGTTGTGGTCCACGAAAACTGGGGATAGAGCGGAACTATTACAGCATGGGTGATTTTGTCTTCTGCCATATCTTCCATCACAGTTTCGGCAAAAGGCAACCAGTAGCGCATGCAGGTGTAGGTTCGCACAAAATAATCAGGCAGATTTTCTTTGAAATGCTTTTCCAGTCCCCGGCGCTGTCTCTCTGTCAGGCTGTTAATGGGCGAGCAGCAGGTGGAAACGGTTTTGTTTTTTCGGTTGAGGCAGTGTTTGCTGCCCATGCAACCTCTGGGACACCCGTTAATCTGCTCGTAATCTTTCTGTACATTCGGGGCGCGGAATTTGGATATGATTTTAGCAAACATATCCTGCATTTTTCCGCCGCCCATTTTAATGATATCCTCATCACGGAACAGATTGTACAGGAACGGGCGGATGGCATAGTCTGCCGTAGGACCACCCATATTCATTAAAACTACTCCGATTCGTATCTCTTCGGTTGCCATGCAATTAATCTCTTTCAGGATTGCTTTTAAATTAGAATAAACCCATTTATTGTGAAGGAAATTTGAAGAGTGCCCTCTGCAGGCTATTTAGAACGATTCTAGAATAGTCTATGGCAACCACAGATTCACACAGATGTTCATTGATCATCGGAATAAAATATTTTAGATGTTGCGGTAATTCAATTTAGTAAGACTCTGTGCATATCCTTGGCTAAACTTAAGCAGCCCGGAGATTAAACCAAAAAGCGGAGCCCTTGCCCACTTCGCTTTCTACCTCTATGTCTGTTCCGTGTGCATTAAGAATACTTTTAACAACCGCGAGTCCCAGGCCTGTACCTCCTTTATCCCGCGAGCGCGCTTTATCGGTCCGGTAAAAGCGATCAAACAACCGATTGAGATGTTCATCTGATATTCCGATTCCCGTGTCTCTTACTTCTAAAGTCACCTCGCCGTTAGTGCGGAAATATCTCAAACTGATATTGCCGCTGTTGGTATATTTAACCGCATTGGATATGAGGTTGTCGACTACCTGTTCAATCTTGCCCGGGTCGCCTATGGCCAGGCAGGTGTGTGTATCCACTTCCAGGGTAATTCCCTTTTCTTCTACTCTTTCTCCATACCACTCCACCATATGTTTGGCGATCAGCGCCAGGTCGAATTCTTTTTTTTCAATGAAATATTCATCGGAATCATAACGCTGCAGTGTTACCAGGTCTTTAAACAACCGACTGATACGAACGGTCTGCTTTTGTGCCGTTTTCAGGTAGGTTTGCTGTTTATCGGCAGGAAGATTTTCCAGTTCAAGCATCTCCAGCGCGCCTGATATGGTGTGCAGCGGATTGCGAATCTCGTGGGTGATATCTGCAAAAAACTGCCGCTGTTTGTCAGCAAAACGCATAATCTGTTCGGTATCGGCCCTGAGCCTGGAGGCCATCCGGTTCAGTGAAGTAGCCAGGGTGCCAAACTCATCGTTACGGTTGAGGTCAATTTGCCTGTCGACGTCTCCTTCGGCGATCTCTCCCGCGGCATTTTTTATTTGGGTAATGGGTTTGGTTATGTAACGGGCTACCCAGATACTGACGCCGATGACGATTCCGATAGAGATAAACATGCCGTAGTAAATGATCCAGCGAATCGTTTTGATCGGGGCAAAGATATGGTCTTTAAGCTGGCTGACTTTAATATAACGGGTTTCGTTAATGCTGTCCGGAAGGTAAATGTAGCTTAAAACCAGTTCCGACTCCGTCTCGTCTTTTATCACGGGAAGTTTCCCCCTGGCATTTAAAGAAACCAGGAGATCACCCGACAGATATGGCGAAGCTTTAGCGCTATCAGGATAGAAACCTAACAGCGCACCATTCGCATCATAAAGCGCCAATTGATATCCCGAAGTTTTGGCAATCTCATTAAAATGGTTGGGAAATTGTTTATCAGAGGGCAGCTTTTCTATCGTCAGCGCGAGCCAACGACTGTCTCTATATATCTGCCTGATGCCTTCATCCAACAGATAATCACGAATAAATACAATAGAGTAGCTGGTGATGGCCGTAATGCCAAATATCAACAGAAGAATGAAAGTCCATGCCAGTTTAGATCGTATCGTCATAGCGGTATGTTAGAACGCAGATGGTGTGAATGTTGCGGATTATTCACATATAATCTTGTTCTATGAAAATCCGCAAGCTCCGCGTTACCCGTGTTCTGTTAAACATTCACCAGGTCGCGGTTTAATCCGTAACCGATTCCGCGGTAGGTTTTGATGATTTCACCGGCGTCACCCATTTTAAGTCTCAGGTTTTTTACGTGAACATCTACCGTACGGTCGAATACGAATTTATCTTCCTCGGTAATATGCTCCAGAATCTGCTGGCGGCTGAAGACCTGCTTCGGATTTTTAAAGAAAAGCTCTATCAGCGTGTATTCCGTTGAAGTCAGCTCCACTTTTTGGTCGTTGACGTATAATGCTTTTGCATCTGTATCAAGATATACTTCGCCGTACTGAAGCCAGTTGGCTTTCTGGGGGTTTTGCCTGCGTAACAGGGTTTCTATATGAGCTTTTATCAGATTAAGGCTGGCAGGTTTGGGAATATAATCATCGGCGCCCAGTTCAAGCCCTTCAATTTCATCCTTCTCCTTATCTTTTGCAGTGAGAAAGATAACAGGAATGTCATTTAAAACAGGGTGCTTTCTAATATGCCGGCAGATTTCTTTTCCATCTACATTGGGTACCATAATATCAAGTACAGCCAGGTGAATCTTCCCGGCGTATTCATCGATTAGCTGCAGGGCCTGGTTTCCCTCATAGGCTATCAGTACTTCATAGTCATTTAGTTCCAGAAAATTAGCCAGCATTTCAGCCGATTCTTTTTCATCCTCAACCAATAATATGGTATGTCTGGGTTTCAAAACGTCAGATTCTTTATATTTCCTTTTGCTGTGATAAAATCGGTAAAAATTATATCCTAACCAGCGAAATATAGAAAACTTTGTTTACTATTCATTGCCTGCTGAATTAGCCGATACCATTCAGCAGGTTAATATCATAGGGCAAAAGTCTTGTTCAGCAGTTACCATGCCGCCCGATGCCTATCATATTCAATTTGGCTGTTTTGCCGGGGAGAAGGGTGAATTTATCTTTTGCCGGTTGGAAACAGTCCTGAAATTAATAGAAATTTTTACTTCTGTTTTTCAGAAAAAATAAGAAACTTCAGACAAACATAACCTTTTACTTTCTTATGTCTTTCTTTCGAAACAAAGTAGTGTGGATTACCGGAGCTTCTTCCGGTATAGGAGAAGCGCTTACCTACGCCTTTCATCAACGTGGAGCTAATGTTATTATTTCCTCACGGCGCCGGGAGGCGTTAGACCAGGTAAAAGCCAATTGTGAAGGCAACACTGATAATATTCATGTTTTGCCACTGGATCTGTCGGATCCCCAAAGCCTGCCGGGAAAGGCAGAGGAAGCACTCGCGTTATATGGGCATGTTGATTACTTGTTTAATAACGGGGGTATCAGCCAGCGTTCAACAGCCGTAGAAACCCAGCTCGATGTGACGAGAAGGGTTTTAGAGATCAATTTCTTTGGTCAGGTGGCGCTCACCAAGGCCATACTTCCCGTTATGATGGAGAGGAAAAGCGGACATATTATTGTTACCAGCAGTGTGACTGGAAAATTCGGTACCAGGCTGCGCTCTTCATATGCGGCATCCAAGCACGCCTTGCATGGCTACTACGACTGCCTGCGGCAGGAGGTACAGGATCATAATATTAAGGTGACATTGGTATGTCCGGGCTACATCAAAACTAATGTGACCATAAACGCGGTGGAAGGCGATGGTTCGCGTCATGGAAAAATGGGCAAGGGGCAGGAACACGGAATGGCCGCGAGTGAATTTGCCGAGAAGCTGATTGCTAAAGTTGAACAGGGAAAGGAGGAGGTTTATATCGGAGGGAAGGAAATCCTGGCTATCTATTTGAAGCGGCTCTCACCTGCACTGCTTTATAGAGTGCTGAGCCGGACGGAAGTAACGTAAAGGGCAAAGCGCATAGGGCAGAGCGCATGGGGTCTGGCAGCTCTTCTCACCCGCCGGCCCGCGAACCCCGTGTGCAGGGCCAATAAGGCACAGGCTTCGAAACATCACAACAGTTCAAACCGAATACTCTCGCTATGCGCTTTGCTACTTCACCCCAGCTTCTTGCGCTTGTTCAGGTAGGCGAGCAATGCCAGGTTGAATGCGCTTTCGGTGTCTAACTCTTCGAAATCGATTTTAAACTCGCTGCAGGCCATCTTGAACCGATGCGTGTATTCAGCTACTTTTTTCCTGTAATCTTCCCGTACCTGTGCCGGTATTACTTCCATCTGTGCCCCGGTCTCCATGTCCTGCAGCCGGAACCGCCGGTCGGGGAAATCCAGATCCCGCTCGCTTCTCTTCTCCATTACGTTAAAAAGCAGCACTTCGTGCTTGCGATGGCGCAGGTGTTTTAATGAGGAAATGAGATTGTCATGCCCGTCTACATTCTCAAACAAATCAGAAATAATAACAACCAGGCTTCTATGATTTAACCGCTCAGCTACTTCATGAATAACCCGTGCTGTTGCCGTTTTTCGCTGTGAGCCGGCCTGCTTTTCTTCTGCTTCCAGCTGCCTTTCCAACTCGGAAAAGATCATGCGGAGATGTGAATAGGAAGATTTAGCCGGGATAAAGGCTTCTATTTCGTTGCTGAAAAGTATCAGCCCGCTGGCATCCCGCTGGCGGTGCATCAGGTACATCAGAGCGGCTCCGAAGTGAATGCCGTAACGCAGCTTGGTCCACTCTGCAAAGTGTTTGTAGTACATAGAGCTGCTGGCATCCAACAGTACGTAACAGCGCAGGTTGGTTTCCTCTTCGTACTGTTTTACATAAAAACGTTCCGATTTGCCATACACTTTCCAGTCTACATGTTTCAGATCATCGCCGGGATTGTAGGGGCGGTGTTCTGCAAACTCTACACTAAAGCCATAATAGGGACTTTTATGCAGGCCGGAGATAAAACCCTCCACAATTTTGCGGGCCCGTAACTCAAGAGGGGCTAATTGTGACAGCAAATCTGGCTTTAGAAGCATGAACGTTACCTGGTTTTTAGCTAATGTGAATTAGAAATAAGGAGTGGTGATCTGTAAGCCCTTCAGGCCGCTGATATTACCCGGAAATTTTAAACTTTTCATCATCCGCACTGCTTGGGAACGGGATAACCTGTCATAGGTTCTCTTAAAGCACATCACAAGCAAAGAGGACATAAACGGAGGATTTCAATCTGTTGGCAAACTTTTCGGATAATGTCAGCTCTCAACGATCGGAGAGAGAGCTTTTTTTGCCTTTTGTAACATTTTTAGTTCAAATTCACGTTTAAATAGCACGATCCGGTATTTTAATACAACATTAAAACTTGCTGAAAAGTATTCAATTGCTTATCCAATACATAATGCGCCTTTATTTTAACTCTATTTATAATTGTTATCTTAAAAAAGTAATCTGTACCTGAGCACACCTTCCCATTCAATAAATACATTTAACATCATGCCAAGAGTAATAACTTCTGTTGACCAGCTCGACTTTACGCTGAAAATAGTTCCGGAAATGCCCTTTCCCGAAGAAGTATTGATGGTGACACCCGCCTATTTTTCTGTAGAATATGTTATTAATCCACACATGGTTGATAATGTGGGCAGAGTCGATCAGTCGGAGGCTCAAAACGAATGGGAGGTTTTAAAAAATACTTTTAAAAGGATAGGAATTACGGTCCATGAAATTCCGGGTGCCGAAGGATTGCCCGACATGGTGTTTTGCGCCAACCAGAGTCTGCCCTATATAGATGCCGATGGCAATAGACATGCCATCATGAGCATCATGCACGCTCCGGAAAGGAAAGATGAAGTTCCTTACATCGAGCAGTGGTACCGGCGACAGGGATTCAATATTCATTTTCTGGATGAAAAGCAGATCTCTTCTTTTGAAGGATGTGGAGACGCTATATGGCATACAGGTCGGAGGCTTTTGTGGGGAGGACACGGTTACCGTACGTCAATGAAAGCATACGAGGATATTTCGGAAATCTTCGATGTCGCTGTAATCGCATTGAAGCTTACCGACGAAAAGTTTTACCACCTCGATACTTGTTTCTGTGTGTTAAATGACAAAACAGCCCTTATTTACCCCGAAGCATTTTATGAAGACGGCCTGGAGCTGATCAACGCTATTTTTGAAAATGTCATCCATGCTCCGCAGTACGAAGCAGAAAAACTGCTGGCATGTAACGCCACCTGTCCTGATGGCAGGAATGTCATCATTCAGCAGGGTTGCACCGAAGTCAACAAAAAGCTAAGGGATTCCGGATTTTCGATTCACGAAATAAACACCGGCGAGTTTCTTAAAAGCGGCGGAAGCGTCTTTTGCATGAAGCAGTTGATTTGGTGAAGATAGTCATGAGTCGTGAGTATTTTTGTTGCCCCAACTAAAGGATTGTTGATGAAACATTGACTCTCTCTGTATGTGTAATTTGATAGAACAGGTTGAATAACGTTACGCCAGGCCAAGTCTATGAGACATTCAACAGAAACCCAACCGGCCTCCTACTCCTGCGCTTACTGTGGTGAGGTTAATCATACTTTTGTGGATCCCTCGCAGGGCGTTATTCAAGTGTACATTGAAGACTGCCAGGTTTGCTGCCAGCCCAACGAGCTGAGAATCTCATACGATGAGTGGACGAAAGAGTATCTGATTCAGACATCTGCGTCTCAATAATTAAATCAACGTGAGTTGGAGATAAGGAATCAATGCCGCACCCAATGAATCAATTATGGCCTTTCCCGGCGGCAGGTTTTGTCTACCTTTGCCCCTCGAAGAGGGAACAGCAATGCCGCGGCTTTTAAACCAGGGGTGGCCGCGAACTGCAGGCCAGACAGGGCTTTAGCCCTTTTCCTCACCGCTAAATAAACTAAAGCCATTGATGTATGCCGTCATGACTTCGAAGGATGGACGGAGGAGGGCGATGGCCCACTCTGTAAAAACTCAACTTTGATTTCTGAGGCAATATTTTCAGCATGAAACCCTTTTTGATAACCTCAAGCCTTTGTAATGACCGGAAAGAGCGGATAAAAAACTCATTGAATTTAGAAATAGGGGTTTGTATCTTGACCCGGTTTTGCACTGAAATTATTCAGTGCCGGAAAAGGAACTAAACAAGCGAAATTCCAAATACTTGATTCTCAAAGGAAAACCTGAAATTATTCACACTTCGAACGGCAGTTATTCCGACTTGCCCGAGGCTTCCATTTTTAATGATTATTGGGTGCTCAGTCCTTCCCATTCTTTTGACCAATCCGACGCGGTTTCCGTTGTCGGATTTTTTTTAGCCTGTAATCAACATACATCAATTATATCCAACCACCGCTATGTCACTACATCCCAGAGATAAAGCTGTAATTGCACTTTCAGACGGAACCGTGGAATACGGCTTTGCCATCGGTAAAAAAGGTACTACAGGAGGCGAGCTCTGCTTCAACACCAGTATGACCGGCTACCAGGAAATATTCACCGATCCCAGCTATTTCGGGCAGCTAATGATGATGACTTATCCACATATCGGAAACTGTGGCACCATGAGCCAGGACGACGAAGCCCGCAGGGTTATGATTTCCGGCCTCATTACCCGTTCCTTTTCCACAGAGTATAGCAATCCCCGGGCCGACGGCAGCTTGCAGGAATATCTGGAGCGAAACGAAATTGTAGGTATATCCGGGGTGGATACACGCAAGCTGGTGCGGCATATCCGCACAAAGGGCGTCATGAATGCTGTTATTTCATCTGAGATATTGGATGAAAACAAATTGATAAAGATGGCACGGGACTGGGAGCCGATGGAAGGCCTGGAACTTGCCCGGAAAGTTACCCGGAAAGAAGCTCAGACAGTACACAGCGACGGGCCTTTCAAAGTGGCTGCCTTCGATTACGGCATCAAACAAAATATTATTAACAGCCTGGTGAAGAGAGGGTGTACACTGAGAATATTCCCTGCAAACGGCGATTTTAAAGATGAGCTGGACAGCTGGGAGCCGGATGGATTTTTCTTTAGCAACGGCCCGGGCGATCCCAATGCAACAGGAACCTATGCCCTGGAGGCTGTCAACTACGCGAAGCAAAGCGGGAAACCTCTTTTGGGTATTTGTCTTGGCCATCAGCTGATGGCTCTCTCCGAAGGCATTGCAACTAAAAAGATGTTTGTGGGGCACCGGGGCGCCAATCATCCGGTGAAAAATCTGGATACGGGGCTGGTAGAAATCACCACTCAGAATCACGGGTTTGCTGTGGATGAAGACGCCCTCGATGCATCGAAGGTGGAGGTAACCCACATTAACCTCAACGACCAAACCATTGAAGGACTCCGGTTCAAAAACTTTCCCGGGATATCGGTTCAGTATCACCCCGAAGCTTCTCCCGGCCCACACGATTCAGCTTACCTCTTCGATCAGTTTCTGGATATGATCAGGAATTACAAAGAAGAATTAGTGTGATCCGGATGCCCATGTACAGACGCGATTAATCGCGTCTCTTCCGGTTACTGATTCCAAATAATCAATTGTACATAACCAATAGACTAAAAATAGAATGCCACGACGCGACGACATCCATAAAATCCTTATCATTGGCTCGGGACCCATTGTTATCGGGCAGGCTTGCGAATTTGATTATTCCGGAACTCAGGCCTGCCGCTCGCTCAAAGACGAAGGCTATGAGGTAGTGCTCATCAATTCCAATCCGGCTACCATTATGACCGACCCGATGATGGCCGACGAGATCTTCCTGAAGCCACTTACCACCGATTCTATACGCGAAGTTGTGGAGATCTCAAAACCGGATGCCGTACTTCCCACCATGGGCGGGCAGACCGGCCTGAACCTGGCCCGCGACCTCCATCAGGAGGGTTTCTGGGAAGAGAAAGGTATTCAGATTATCGGGGTAGATATTGACGCCGTCGAAATCACCGAAGATCGCCAGCAATTCCGTAATCTCATGGATGATATCGGCATTCCACAGTGTCGCAGCCGTTCGGCGGAATCGATGCTGGAAGCCAAAGAAATTACCGAAGAACTGGGCGGGCTGCCCATCGTCATCCGTCCATCCTTCACCATGGGCGGCGCCGGAGGCGGCATTGTGTGGACGGAAGAAGAGTTTGAAAGCAAGGTGTTACGCGGACTGGAAATGAGCCCCGTGCACCGGGTGTTGATTGAGGAATCTATTTTCGGGTGGAAGGAATTTGAACTGGAACTGTTGCGCGATGCCAACGACAATGTGGTTATCATCTGTTCTATTGAAAACGTCGATCCGATGGGAGTACACACCGGCGACTCAGTGACGGTGGCCCCTTCCCAGACTCTGACCGACAAGCAGTACCAGATGCTACGGAATGCCGCCATCAAAATGATGCGCTCTATCGGCACCTTTGCCGGCGGATGTAACGTGCAGTTTGCCGTTGAGCCGGGCACCGATCGGTTCGCGGCTATCGAAATCAACCCCCGGGTGAGCCGCTCTTCGGCGCTGGCATCTAAAGCCACTGGCTATCCCATCGCCAAAATCGCCACCAAACTGGCCGTCGGCTACACGCTGGACGAGCTGCCCAACCCCATTACCGGTGTTTCCTCCGCCTGCTTTGAGCCCTCTATTGACTATGTGGTAGTTAAAGTTCCGCGGTTCAATTTTGACAAATTCCCCAATGTAGACGAGGAGCTGACTACACAGATGAAAGCCGTGGGCGAGGTAATGTCTATCGGGCGGAATTTTCCCGAGGCGATGAATAAAGCGTGGCAGTCGCTGGAAATCGGGCGCGCCGGGCTGGGAGCCGACGGCTACGAAGAGATTAACCGCAAGGAGGTGCGTGAACGGTTGCTTAAACCGTACTGGGATCGCCTGCTCAATATTAGAAACGCCTTTAAACTGGGCACCTCGGTTGAAGAAGTTGCCGACATCACCAAAGTCGATCCATGGTTTCTTCAGCAGATTCGATATATGGTTTCGCTGGAAAACCGCACCGAGGGACAAGCGCTGGATACCATCACCAAAGAAGAGCTTTTTGAACTGAAGCAGGCAGGCTTTTCTGACGAACAGATTGCCTGGTTGCTGAGCCAGAGCGACGGCAGAGTAACCGAAAAGCAGGTGCGTGAGAAACGAAAAGAATGGGGACTGAAACCTTCTTTCAAATTAGTGGATACCTGCGCGGCCGAATTCCCCGCCCAGACGCCTTACTACTATTCCGCTTATGAAGGCGAGAATGAGAGCGAGGTATCCGATAAAAAGAAAGTGATGATTTTGGGCAGCGGTCCGAACAGGATCGGCCAGGGTATAGAATTTGACTATTCCTGTACGCACGCCGTAATGGCTGCGCAGGATATGGGCTACGAAGCGATCA
>CALJMB010000314.1 GCA_937982515.1 uncultured Balneolaceae bacterium | reverse complement strand
TCACTGGGCCTGATAAACGGACGCAATATCTGGAAAACAGATCTTGAAAAAGCAGCCGGGATTATACGAAAAGCTAAGCAGAAGCTCGGAAGCGACCGGCTGATGCTGGCGCCTTCCTGCTCATTGCTTCACTGTCCGGTAGATCTGAATCAGGAAACGGATGAGACCGCCTTGCCGGCAGAAGTGAAGCGATGGTTGTCTTTTTCAAATCAGAAGTTAGACGAGCTTTCTCTCTTGAAAAAACTGGCGGAAGGTGAGTTATCAGATCAAGAACATCAGAAGGCAGAACAGCATCAGGCCGATGTTGAGAGCAAACGGAATTCTACGCTGGTTCATAACCCGGAAGTACAACAGCGCATGAGTACGCTGAATGATGATGCCCTGCAAAGAGATCATCCTTACAGGGAGCGTAAAAAAGAACAGCAGAAACACCTGGATTTGCCCGATTTATTTCCCGCTACGACTATCGGTTCCTTCCCTCAAACCAAGGAAGTACGCCAGTGGCGGGCCGGTTACCGGAAAGGGAATCTTTCTAAGGAAGAGTATGAGAGCAATATCAAAAAGGCGACCAGAGAACTGGTACAAAAACAGGAAGAGATCGGGCTGGATCTGCTGGTTCATGGTGAATTTGAGCGTAATGATATGGTAGAGTATTTCGGAGAACAATTTGCCGGCTTTGCTTTTACACGCAATGGCTGGGTGCAAAGCTACGGAACACGTGGCGTGAAACCTCCCATTATCTACGGGGATGTCCATCGCCCCGATCCGGTTACCGTTCAATGGTCAACCTACGCACAGTCGCTGACTGACCGGCCGGTGAAAGGTATGCTGACCGGCCCGGTGACTATTTTGCAGTGGTCGTTCGTACGGGATGATCAGCCCCGATCCGAGACCGCCAAACAAATTGCACTCGCCATCCGGGATGAAGTGAAAGATTTGGAAGAAGCGGGTATTCAGGCCATACAGATTGATGAGCCTGCTTTCCGGGAAGGACTGCCGCTGCGCCGCCGGGACCGGGATACCTATTTGGACTGGGCGGTAGATGCGTTCCGTATCGCTTCTACCGTAGTCCGGGATCAGACGCAAATCCACACGCACATGTGTTATTCGGAGTTCAACGATATCATCGAACATATCACCCGCCTGGATGCCGATGTGATTTCCATGGAGACTTCACGTTCCCAGATGGAACTGCTTGACGCCTTTGTAGAATTCGAGTACCCCAACGAAATTGGTCCCGGCGTCTATGATATCCATTCCCCGAGAGTACCATCCACCGAAGAGATGATAACCTTGCTGGAAAAAGCCGCCGGTGTACTGGATCCCGGTCAAATATGGGTGAATCCCGACTGCGGACTCAAAACCCGTGGCTGGAAAGAGACGCTGCCGTCCTTACAACATATGGTAGCAGCTGCCCGTGAAATGCGGGAGAGAGTTAAATCCCAAAGTCTGAATAGTAAATAGTGTGAGTTTGAGATATTTCTCCCTTTGAGGGGAGCTCCCCGACAACAAGGTTGTCGGGGCGAGGGGTGTTCTTATGGCAGTTGAACAAGTTGCCTGCCCTGGGTAGACCCACCCCTCTTGTTCTCCCTTCCCTCTCCCGATCAAACCCATCGGGACAAGGAAGGGAGATACTCCTGAACAGAAATATGCGATCACATCTTTGAAAGAAGTCACCCCTCCTTGCGTGGGCGGGTTTTCCCACGGAGGGAGGGGACGGGGGTGGGTCTGTCAAGGCACAGCCAGCGGGAACACCCCTCACATCCACACGGGAACCGCCGTGTGGATGAGCTCCCCTCAAGGGGAGAGGGCTATAAGTGCTTGTTTCTTATCCCGAACTCACATTCTTGACCATCACAATTACCAACATTAACGCTCAACTCCTTAATTACTTACCCTCATGAAAAACAAACTCATAGGCCGGACTTCTGTCCGCGAAAATATCAAACTAAGTGAAGATCCTTCATATCCTGTTTTTAAAGAGCTCTATGAAAAGCAGAAAAAAGCGGTGTGGTTTCCGGAGGAGCTGAATATTCAGCAGGATGCCCTCGATTACCATTCGCTCAGTGACGATGAAAAAGATCTCTTTGACACGGCCGTAGGTTACTTCTGCTCGTCAGAGCTGTTGGTACAGAACGTACTGGTGAACTCTTTTTTCCCGCTGCTGACCGATCCCCATGCAAAGATGAGCTTCAGCACGCAATTATTTATGGAGAACATCCACAGCGACTTCTTTGAGATCGTGCTGCAGTCATTTGGTATGGATCGGGAGAAGATGTACGACGTGGCTTTTTCAGATCCTATTTTGCGTAAAAAGCAATCACTCATCGTAGATGAAATTGACAAAATAAGCTACGGACAGATCGATCCTGAAACTATTGAAGGACAAAAGCAGGTGCTCCGGGCTATACTGCTCAACAACATCATCCTGGAAGGGATCTTCTTCTATTCATCTTTTGCCCATTTCTTTGCACTCAAGGATATGGCAAAGATGAAGAATGTGGTTTCCGGTGTGGAACTGGTACTGATCGATGAGTCGCTGCATCTCCAAAACGGTATTGAGGCCATTCTTATCATGCTGGATGAAAATCCTGAAATTGTAGAGGACACGCAATATGTGCAGGATATCCGGGATGTGATTCTGGAAGGTGCAGCCCTGGAGATTGAGTATGTGAAGCATAAGTTCGGAGACCGGACGATCCTCGGCATTTCATACGGAGAGCTCGAGCGTTACCTCCAGTACATCACAGACCGCCGCCTGCAGGAACTGGGATTTCCGCAGGAGTTCCACATCAACGAAAATCCGCTGCGCTTTCTGCAGAAAGAGGACGTAAAGAAGTTAATCAACTTTTTTGAGGTATCCTCAACCGAATACACAAACTATTGAAATTTTAAGAATTCAGAATTCAGGATTCTGAATACCCCACAAACATAAAAAGGAGTGACCATGCAACGAACAGTTATAAAACGAGACGGGACAGAGCAGCCTTTCCAGACACAGAAAATCATTAATGCCATCTTTGATATCATCCAGGGACTGGAAGTCGAGGACGATTATGAGTTGGTTTTTCTCATCATGAAAGAGCTGGACCTGAAGGTACCCGAACGGGTGACAACCGAAGAGCTTGACCGGCTGGTATTGAAAGCCATTGAACAGCTTATTCCCAAACACCCCGTTTACGATACACTGGCCACACGTCAGCTGTTAAAACTCATCAATAAAGATATAGACCGCCGGCTGGATGGCTTTCAAAGCTACCTGGAACATGCCTTCAGTCAGGACTTACTTGACGCACGGCTCAGAGAATTTGATACAGGGCTCTTGTCCGATGCCCTGAATTCCGGGCGGGATAGCCTGCTGGGCTATTTCGGACTGACAACCCTTCGCGACCGTTACTTGATGAAGAATCGCAAGGGAGAGGTCATAGAGAAACCTCAGTGGTTCTTCATGCGGGTGGCTATGGGTATTGGCAACTCTAATGAAGAAGTTGTCAAAATTTATAACAAGCTCTCAAAGCTGGAATACCTGCACTCTACCCCCACGCTGTTCAACTCGGGTACCGTTACCTCGCAGTATTCATCCTGCTATGTAAGCGTGGTTGACGACTCTCTGGATTCTATCATGGATAAAGTACGGGAAACTGCCTTCCTGGCAAAGTATGCCGGCGGAGTAGGCACAGACGTCACCCGGATTCGTGCAACCGGGTCAACAATACGGTCACTGAATGCGCCTTCCTCAGGGGCCATCCCGTTCATCAAGATTTTTGATACGCTGGTCAACTCCATCCAGCAGGGGGGGCGTCGCCGGAGCTCACAGGTTATTTCCATGCAACCCTGGCACCTGGACATTGACGGTTTCCTGGACCTGCGTGAAACGACAGGTAATGGCTATTTCCGTACACCATCTCTGAATACCAAGCTCTGGATGCCGGACGAGATGATGCGGCGAATCCAGGAGGGCGAACCTATCTATCTGTTCGATCCGGGGGAATGTCCGGAATTAGTAGATGCCGTGGGCGACGATTTTAGAGAGAAATACGAGCGACGCATCGAACAGACTGAGGCCGGCAAGCTGAAACAGTTTAAGAAACGGGACAGTCAGGACTTCTTTAGGAAGTATCTCTTCAAGTTAGCAAAAACCGGTCACCCGTGGCTTATTTTTAAAGACGAACACAATCGTCACAATCCGTGTCCGGAGTATAGCGTGATCAACAGCTCAAATCTTTGTACGGAGATCTCCATACCCAACCGGCCGGATTCTACTGCTGTCTGTACCCTGGCTTCGGTAAATCTCTCAAAGCATGTCAACGAAGACAACAGCGACATAGACTGGGATAAGCTGGAAGATACGCTGGAGGTTATGGTACATGCACTGGATAACATCCTTGATAAAAACTTCTATCCTTCGGAAGCGTCCCGAAAAAATACAATGGATTTGCGTCCCCTGGGCATCGGGCTGATGGGTTTTGCCGAAGCGTTGGTAGATCTGAATATCGCCTACGATTCCGAAGAGGCCGTAATCTTGGCCCGCAAGCTGGGCGCTTTCATGCGGAAGGTAGCATACCGGACATCAGGAAAACTGGCAGAGGAGCGCGGTGCGTTTCAACACTACCGGGAGATGGAAGAGCAGGAAACTCCCTACGATTATAAGCCCCGTCGTAATGCGGTATTGCTGGCTATTGCACCTACAGCTTCTATTTCTATCATCTCCGGTACAACCTCCTCAATCGACAGCTACTTCAGCAACCTCTATTCCCGGGATACGCTTTCCGGCAAACATATTGTGATCAATCGCCAACTGATTGAAGACCTGGAAGCAAAGGGGTATTGGAGCGATGAAATGGCCGGGTCCATTAAAGCGGCGAATGGCTCGGTTCAGCCCATCAAAGAGCTGGATGGTGTCATCGATAAGAATCTCTACAAAACGGCCTATGAGATCCATCCAAAGCGGCAGATCGATATTGCAGCTGCTTTCCAAGAATCTATCGATCAGGCCGTCTCAAAATCGCTGTACATTGATGAGCAGCTCCGCGATAACATGGAGGAGATCTACCTGTATGCCTGGGAAAAGAAGCTGAAATCTACCTACTATTGCTTTATCGACAAGGTAGTCAAAGGGGAGAAATACACTTCAAACGTGAACAAGCGGGGATCCCGCCGGGGATTCGGCGCCACAGTCTCTGCAGACAGCTCTGAGGTACAGGCCGCTCCTGAGAAGGAAGAGAACAAAGCCGAACTGGAGGCCCGGGCACGGGAGAAGTTCGGAGATGAGGTGGTCGATCAGGCCCTGCAGGCCGATGCAGACTCCTGTCCGACGGATCCGCTGCTGAGGAAGATCTGCCCGAGTTGCGAATAGCTTGGGGTAAGAACTTCTTATAAGAAGGGTAAGGAGAACTCTCCCCTTGAGGGGAGACGAACGAATGGCCGGTTCGCCATTCGTTCTGAGGGGTGTCCCAGGGCCGGTGCCCTGTGTAGACCCACCCCTCTTGATCTCCCCTCCCTCTCCCGATCAAACCCATCGGGACAAGGAGGGGAGAGACTCCTAAATAAGAATCTGCAGGTACTCTGAGTAAGGAGTTACCCCTCGCATCGCACGGCAGCATCAAATGCCTGCTTATCATCAACCCAGCTGCTGAATAGATGAAGGTGTATCAGTTGTCTGCACTGAGATAGCTGGGATGCATATGATCATATGATGTTCATGATGATGCATTGTATCCCATCAATCCCATGGATCCCACAAATCACAGTTCAGACAATGGGTGGAAATTGAAATAGGCTGCCAACTATTATTTCACCTTTAAGAAGGAAAGTCATCCCCTGCAAACTCCCTCTGCTATTTCATGTAAAATTTCATATAATGGAATATGAAAATACTCACCGACAAACAGCAGCAGATCTTCGACTTCATCCTGAAGTTTTACCGGTTGCACGGCGTGGTACCGGGCTACCAGGAGATGCAGGATGAATTCGGCTATCGTTCTTCCAATAGCGTGTATCAGCACTTGCAGGCGCTGGTTAAGAAGAACTATCTGCAACAATCCGATCATGGCGGGTACGATATCCACCCCAACCGCTTTTCCATGCTGGATGCCCAAACCCGGCCATTATCCGGCATTCCCATCCGTGGACAGATTGCCGCCGGCGGAATGCATGAAGCCATAGAGGAAGATCTGGGCTATATCCCCGTTGAGGTCGTTTCTCCGCGGCAGCCATATCTGTTTGGCCTGCAGGTAACGGGAGATAGCATGATTGAGGCCGATATTCGCGACCGGGACATCATCATCCTGGATCAGCGTGAGCCCGGCCGGGGAGAGGTGGGCGCCGTGCTTTACAACGGAGAAACCTCGCTTAAACGGATATACAAAAAAACAGACGGTGTTGAGCTGGTGCCTGAAAACCCTAATTACCAGCCTATCCACATCCGACCCGGAGAGTGGGAGCAGGTTACAGTGTTCGGTACGTTCATCGGCAAGGCCTGGAAAGACAGAGAGGGGTGGCGCCTGTTTTTACGTATCTGAACGGCTGTTCCAATTCACCCGCACTTCAACTTCCATCTCATCGAACAGCATCTGTTCTTCAAACTCATACAGCAGAATCCAGAGCATTTTTTGCGATTCATACACGAGGTGAAAATAGCGGTCGTCCTTGGTACGCACTACAAAATGGACCTGGATATTTCCTCCTTTGCGTTGCGGATAAGAACGCCGGATCTCGGCAATAGAGAGGTGCTCGCCATTCTTTCGTTCAATTCCCCGCGGTTCAATACGCTTGTGTTCCCATCCCATCTGCTTTTTACTGTGGCCTTTAAAGCAACGAAACACTGCCGAGACATTGACAGGCTCTTTCAGAAGATGCATAAGAGGATTATTAGAGTTTCATGTTATTTTTCATGTATATTAGGGAAAAATAATGAACTATTTCAATGCTTATTTCATGATTTCTGATCTGATAAACACCGGAATCTATGATGTAACTGCCGACGTCCATAAGATCACCGATTACCAGTGCGTGAGCCGTGACATGCAACACACCTCCATGAAGCCGCGCCTGTATCTGCACCTGGATATGAACTGCTTCTACGCGCAGATAGAGCAGCAGTGCTACCGGCTCCACGGGCTGCCGGTGTATATTGGCGGCTGGTATAAGGAGGATGGTACTCCGCGCGGCATTGTGGCCACTTCCAGCTATGAAGCGCGGGCCTTTGGCGTAAAGACAGGTATGAGCGCTTTCGAAGCCGAGCAGCTCTGTCCCTGGGCTATAGGTCTGCAGGCCGATTATGAAAAATATTCAAGCATCAGCAAACTAATAGAAAGAACGCTGAGGGAATTTGCGCCAACGGTAGAGAAGTACTCCATGGATGAATACTTTCTGGACATCAACTTCCTCAAAAGACGCTCCCGCCGGGAAATTCAGCGCTACGGAGAGAAACTCTGTAACCTGATTTACCGGGAAGTAGGCCTGGTCTGCTCGGTAGGCATCGCCTGGTCCAAAACCTACTCCAAGCTGGCCAGCGACCTGAAAAAACCCAATGGGCTCACCCTGGTGCTGGACAGCCATGACGCAGAAGAAAAAATACACCCGCTTTCACTGAAGGAAGTGTGGGGTATCGGCCGGAAACGATATGCCCGGCTGCGGAGTGAAGGGCTGAACACGATAGGAGAGGCGATCGGCCGGGGGAGCGGCGTCTTTCAAAGGCTGTTTGGCGCCTACTTTGGCAAGATAGTATGGGAGATGGTGGCCGGTAAAGACAGAGCCCGGGTGCTGGCCGAAGAGGAGGTGGTGCCTGAACAGCTTAACTATATGCACACCTTCTCCGACTGGTGCGACGACCCCGAACAGATACGCGGGGAGATCATGAAAGGCGTCAGCCAGCTCTGTTACCGCATGCGGGGCTATCAGGTACGCGCCCGGCAATTCTATGGCTATCTTCGCATTCAGGACTCCGAGCACCGGGGGCACTCTTTCCGCTTTAGCACCGACGGATATACCAATCTGGACGATTACATATTCTACGAGTGCATGCGCCAGGCGGAACCGCGAATCAGGCAGCTGCTGGATTCAGGAGAAACCCTGCGCGGTATCGGCCTCGGCACCCTTAAGCTGGATGGCACTTTGCAGCAGGAGCTGTTTTTCCGGGAAGACGAAGCCCGCCGCCGGCTCTGCCTGGTACGAGACGCTATCAACAACCGCTACAGCAAAGGGACGATGATCCGGGCCTCCGCGCTGGGAGGGGTACCGGGCAAAACCCACTTCTTATCTCGCTCGTGATGGAAGGCAGCGCCCATTGTCAGAACTGGTATTCGTCTGATGCATGGGATCTATGGGATGAAACCTGGCATCATGCATCTCACCGATCCTGTAATCTCATACATCCCGGCCCTCACAGTTCAGGCGCTTATTTACGCCACCAGCCCCCCGTTCATTTGTTTGCCAATGCTATGTTAGCTTATCCCAACTTATTAAAAAGAAGCGGAAAGGTGTGAGGAATAGAGATCTTCCCCTCATTACAAAAACCAGAAATTCTTCCGGCCGAATCCAGGCAGGGTATCTCCTGCGAAATAGGGAAAGTTGTGGGCAATCATGGCAGGATAGCGGATAGTTACGGGCATGTTGCCCACGGTGATGGAGTTCCAGTTCAGGCGGCTGAACTGATACACTTGTTCCAGCAGTTCGTATACCCACCGCTCGTCAGAAAGTCTGGCCGCAAT
>CALJMB010000313.1 GCA_937982515.1 uncultured Balneolaceae bacterium | reverse complement strand
TGCGATATAACGACATCCGTCCATCTTTCAACCTGCCGGAAGTGCTGGATAGCTTAATTGTGAGCTGAGCAAGTTTATGCGAGACATATCTGCTTTTATCATTCACGCAAAACGCATCGTTATATTCACTCCATAAATTCTATAATACCACATGCCAAACAACCAATCTCTCAAGATTACTCTGATTCTTCTCCTCTGTACATTCAGTTCCTGTGCCCAATCTCCCGGAGAAGAATCACAACTCGATACTCAAATCGGCCAGATGCTCATGGCAGGTTTCAGAGGACTCGAAATTGATCGTAACAGCCCTGTAATAAAAGATATAACTCAATATCATCTGGGCGGGGTTGTGCTTTTTGATTATGATGTACCCACAAAGAATCCCGTCCGTAACATCCAATCTCCGGGACAGGTAAAAGCACTAATTGACAGCCTGCAAAAGTATGCAGAAATTCCTCTGCTCATCGGCATAGATCAGGAAGGTGGCAAGGTAATACGGCTTAAACCTAAATTTGGCTTCCCGCCCACCGTATCTCCGCAATATCTGGGGCAACTTAACAATGTGGACAGTACCCGGATGTATGCAAAACAAACCGCCGGTATTCTGAATAAACTGGGCATTAATATGAATCTGGCACCCGGCGTGGATGTGAATGTCAATCCGGAAAATCCTATTATCGGTTCCCTGGAAAGAAGTTATTCCTCTGATCCGGAGATCGTAACCCGACATGCCAAAACCTATATTGAAGCGTTTGAAGAGCATGGTGTCATCACCTCTTTGAAGCACTTTCCGGGTCATGGAAGTTCCAAGCACGATTCTCACGAAGGGGTTACCGATGTAACATTAACCTGGCAGGAAGAGGAACTGATACCCTTTCGCCGGCTTATTGCCTCCGGGAATGCCGATGTCATCATGACTGCACATATTTACAATGCAAAACTCGATCCCAGCTATCCGGCAACATTATCCAAACCGATTATAACCGGGCTGCTCAGAGACAGTTTAAACTTTGATGGCGTGATTATATCCGATGACCTGCAGATGAAAGCTATCCGCTCATACTATGGACTCGAAAAAACTATTGAGATGAGTATAAAAGCCGGTGTGGATATTCTGGTATTTGCAAATAACTCTATTTTTGATGAAGAAATCGTAGCCAAAGCTCATCAAATTATTAAAGGCTTGGTACAATCCGGAGAAATTCCCAGGGAACGGATCAGCCAGTCGTATAAACGCATTATGGAGTTGAAAAGGCACTTACAGTAGAAACCGGGTTTTACTTCAGGGCTATGTGCCTGCATTATACAATCTAAGATTGTTCCATCTGCTTAACCGCGTGATTTCAAAACAGCTAATCACTCATGCAAGAAATAATCGCGTATTCATATGATTCTTACATCCGGCAATTTGAACAGGCTAAAGATAAAGCCACAGCGTTTATTCTCTCTTTGGATGAGTATACTTTCTTAAGACGGCCTGCCCCCGACAACTGGTGCATTGCCGAGTGTTTTAGCCATCTGCAAAACTTTGGGACCATCTATTTGGAAAATATTCGTCAGGGGCTCAACACAGCTGCCTATTATGAGGCGAACTCAGAGGTGGCTTTCCCTCCCCGCCTTTATTGGAAATGGATCGCCAGTTGGTTTGAACCTCCATATCGTATTAAAGTTAAAACCTTCCGGCCGTTTGAGCCGGAATCTGTTGCAGGTTGTACCAGACATCAATTGCTGGAAGAGTTTATCAGCTTGCAAGACCAATTCATTATTCAACTTGAAGAGGCTCGGGAACAGAGATATGATCTGGGAAAAGTAAAAGTAAGAAACCCTGTTTTCACTTTTGCAAAAATGAAATTAAGCGAGTGCTACACCGTTATAATTGCACACCAGAGGCGACACTTTTGGCAGGCGGAACACGTTTTAAAGATGTTGAAGTCAGAATAAGCACATAACTCGGTTCGTTTGTTTAACAACGAGTAATTTTTCATAAAGTCAGTATATGCTGTAATGAGCTTGGATCCCGAAAAACTACAAGCCAAATTGGCCATCGCCGAAAAGGCAGCAGAGCTGTACGTGCAGCAGGATGGCTCTTTTACTCTTCATCAAATTGCAAATGAAACGGAATATGAGGTAGGCGATATATTCAACTATTTCCCCGACAAGAGAGCCATTCTGGAATTCTGCTACACCTCTCTTGTGATCCGTTACCGGATGATGATCGGAGAAATAGAAGACTACAGTTCGTATACACTCAGCGAGAAGCTGTCGAGCTTTGTGTATGCTTCATTCGATATGATGGCGGAGCAGCGGGAGTTCGTGGAGAAGAGTTTTAACAAAATTATCTACAACCGGTATGCCATTACCGAATATGAAAATGAGGTTCAACGAATGTTGAAATCATTTTTTGAAGAGGACCCTTTAGTCGCTACAAGCAGCAAAATAATGTCGGGCGACTACTTCTATGCGCTGTTACGACAAAAATATATCAGGCTGGTGCGCTTTTGGCTTAATGATACCAGTGACGGCCATGAACTAACGATGGAGCTGACGGATAAATCCGTCTCTTTGCTTCAGGAGATGGCCTACAGTACCATCCTTGACAAAAGCTTTGACCTCCTTAAGTTTTTGATCTCGAACAATATCTTTATCCCTAACCTCCCCTTTATGGATTCAATAAAGTCTAAATTTGATATTCGATAACCGATCTATGAGCAACGACTTTCCATCATCAAAACTTGACCGGGGTAAGATTTTTGCCAAGACAGGCTTTAAACTCGGCACCAACTACGCCAAGCGATACCTGAAAAAATCTGTCGGAAGGGATGAAAGCCCGGAAGAGAGCCGACAATTCCATGTACGGAATGCGCGTCAGGTGTTTAATGAGTTTACCAAATTAAGGGGAACAGCCCTTAAAATTGCCCAATCAATAAGTATGGATCAGGGCCTGTTGCCGGCAGAGTTCACCGAAGTGATGAGTGAGGCTCAGTACAGCGTCCCTCCTATTAACAAGGCGCTGGTGCGGTCAGTCATCAAAAAGGAACTCGGAGATTATCCGGAAAATATTTTTGCCTCTTTTGATGCGGATGCTATAGCGGCAGCTTCCATCGGACAGGTTCATAGGGCCATTCTGCCGGATGGACGAAAAGCAGCTGTAAAAATTCAGTACCCGAACGTCCGAAATACCATTCAGTCTGACCTTCGCCTGGCTAAGACGCTACTCAGGCGGGTAGTAAAAGGCGGGGCCACCATCGATGAATATTTCGACGAGGTCGAAGCTACATTGATGGAAGAAACTGATTATATACAGGAAGGACAGTACATTGAGTACTTTAAAAATCGTTTCCATGAAGAAGAAATATTAACTCCCGTCTGGTATAAAGACTTATCTACCTCTAAGGTTCTAACCATGAGCTTCATTGAAGGAAAGCACCTGAAGGAATTCCTGAAAACCAATCCCTCGCAGGAAGAGCGCAATCACTTTGGACAGCTGATGTGGGACTTCTTTCACGAGCAGGTAGAGCAGCGGGATTTCATCCACGCCGATACACATCCCGGTAACTTCCTGTTTACTGAAGATGGGAAACTCGGGGTAGTAGACTTTGGTTGTGTGAAAAAATTTCCCATAGAATTTACCTATAACTATATGCTGCTACTGCCTACCCATTTGGAAAATAGCGAAGATAACATCCGCCGGCTGTACCAAAAACTGGGAATTATTAAAGAAAACCCTGATAATCCCGGGAAAGAAGAGCGCTTCTTTCAATTTTGTAAGAACTACGGCAGCACATTCGCCGAACCCTATCTAACCGACCACTTCGACTTCGGAAGTCCCCGATTCAAAGAAAAAATCAACAGCTTCTCTAAACAGCCGCCCATAATGAATGAACCGCGGGGTGATAAGAATTTTATATATAGCACCAAGGTCCATCTGGGCCTGTACAGCCTGCTCATGCAACTCGGGGCTGAAGTAGATACAACACGTAGCAAAGCTATCGTTTTTGACATGCTGGATGAAATGAAATAGTCCGGCTCAAATCACCTTTTACTTCTTTGCATCGGTATCAGTTATCTATTCTGTTCAGATATCTGTAAAAATCGCTTTCGGTAGAGAGGATAAGGGATGTCTGCTCATCAAACACATTCCGGTAAGCTTCCATAGAACGGATAAAATTGTAGAGCTCACGTGAATTTTGCGATTGATTATAAGCATTGGCATATATATTTGCCGCCAGCGCATCCGCCTCACCTTTTATTTCCTGCGCTTTCCGGAACGCTTCGGACTGAATGGCATCCAAATCGCGCTCTTTCTGCCCATTTATGCGAGCAGCCTCGCCCTGACCTTCCGACCGGAATTTATCTGCAATACGGTTTCGCTCGCTGATCATACGGTCAAATACCGTCCTCCGCACATCCTCTACATAGTTAATCCGCTTAAACCGGAAGTCGAGAATGGCAATACCCAGATCCAGCGTCTGTTCGTTGGCTAATTCCTGGATTTTGTCCTGTATGGATTTGCGGCCTGCTGATATGCTTTCTAATGTGTCTTCTATAATATCAGTAATTGTGGCATCAGCCATGGGGTTGCGATTGCTGGAGCGTACAACCTCTACCAGTTCCTGAGAAGCTACCGCATTTCTTGTTTCACCATCTAGTATATCATCCAGCCGGGATTGGGCCCCGTGCTCATCCCGCAGCCGCTGAAAAAACAGGAGAGGATCTACGATCTGCCACCGTGCATAGGCATCTATGAAGATAAACTTTTTATCTTTCGTGGGAATTTGATTCTGGTCGCCATCCCAGTTTAAATAGCGTTTGTCAAAAAAATGTGCTTTCTGCACAAATGGAATTTTAAACTTTATGCCGGGTTCAACCACAGCCTCGCCTACCGGATTGCCGAATTGTGTTACGATCACCTGGTCAGACTCTGTAACTACATAAAACCCATCCAGCGCTATTAACATGGTAATAGCCAAAATGATGACCAGCGATAATCCTTGTATTTTTTTCATGGTAGGTTCCTTAATTGTTAGCTTTTGTCTGTGCCGGTGAATTTGCCATTTTTACTCCATCCATCTGCATCTGAAGTAAAGGAAGAACATTATTCCCATTATTATCTGTAATGATTTTATTGCCCATTCGGGGCAGGATATCCTCCAATGTCTCCAGGTAGATTCGCTGTTTCGTTACTTCCGGCGCTTTTACAAATTCCTGATACAGATCATTGAACCGTGCAACGTCTCCCCGGGCACGATTCACACGATTTACTGCATATCCTTCCGCTTGTTGTAGTGTTTCCTGGGCCTCGCCCCTTGCGCGAGGTATCACCCTGTTATAGGCCGACTTCGCTTCGTTGATCAGAGTCTCCTTTTGCTGCTGAGCTTCATTTACCGCATTAAAAGAGGGTTTAACCGGATCGGGTGGGTTGACATCCTGCAGTACAACCTGCTCAATTTTAATTCCCGACTCATATTCATTGCACAACTCCTGAATCAGTCGCTGGGCTTCCATAGCCACTTCAGTACGGCCTACCGTAAGAACCTCATTAACAGTGCGGTCTCCTATAATCTGCCGCATGACCGATTCTGAGATATCTCTTAGCGTTTCCCGGGGCTGGCGGATTTTAAATAAATAGTTATATGGTTCATTCACTCTATACTGAACGACCCATTCCACATCCGCTAAATTTAAATCGCCGGTCAACATCAACGATTCGTCGACATAACCGGCTTTAGCATAGGCAGAATTTGTACTGGCTCTGGTTGTTCTGTATCCGAATTCCTCCTTCAGCTGCCGTTGTACCGGCACAAAATAGACCCGTTCAGCAAAAGGAGTCTTAAAGTGCAGCCCGGGGCCTACCGTTCTGGTGTATTCTCCAAGCCGGATAACTACTCCTACTTCTTCCGGTTGGATGGTAAAAACAGACGAAAAGATGATAATTACGGCAATCATTCCCGGAATTATATAACGGAGGTTCTTACTCAGGCTCTTAAACTGGAGTGGCACATTCATCCCCGAAAAATTTGTGTCAGCCATATTCTATTTTTGATTGGTTTGTATGTGTTGATTGATTGGTCCGGCCAATTACTAAATCGGTTAATCAGCATCGACAAGTTGAACCTGCTACTGGCCAGGCCGCCTGTTCAACAGCTTATCCACTGATGTATGTAGGGGTGGCAAACCCTGCATCAGGCGGTGTTAATCTATATACCGTCCCCGCGCCGGGAACAGATACAACCTGCCTTTGGAAAAGCCGATAGGATTGGGCAGATCATTAATTTTTATCTTTAACAAAGTAGCCCGACTCAATTCGATGGGAGCCCCGCACTGAATTTGACAGAAAGATGCGATAAGAAAAAATGGCAAAATATATTACATCTGTTAATCAAACCATGATCTGTTGTCCGGCCAGTCTCATACACCATATAACCGTATTGAGCCCAAACGCGAGTAGCTGGCAGATATTAAACAAAATACTGCTCCGTTCCCAACACTTTCCCGGATATTTATAAATACCGATACCCACAAAAAGCGATCCGGCTTCATAGCATGTGCCTACGGATCACAATGCGTTTTGTTACTGCTTAACGTTAATCTTCAGCCGCGTCTCCCGCCAACAATATATTTAAACATAAAAAGCCGATGCCGGTACCGGCATCGGCTTTTTACAAAAGGTTCACTAAAATATAGTTACCCCTCTTCCACCTCTGTCTCTCCGGCAAAAGCATCGAAAACCATTTTTAAGTCGTTGGCAACTTCGTGCTTTGTCCGGCCTTCGATACGGTGGCGCGGAACCATAGCCTTGATTTCGCCATCCTTAAAGAAAGCAAATGCAGGTGAAGACGGCGGATATTCGCTAAAATACTCACGGGCCCGTGCCGTGGCTTCTTTATCCTGCCCGGCAAAAACGGTAACTAAATGATCCGGCTTGTATTTGGTCTCTTCCAAAGCAATTTTCGCTCCGGGCCGCGCATTACCTGCTGCACATCCACAAACCGAATTGATAACCATTAACATTGTACCTTCGCTATACTCCTTCATTGCACGGTCAACGTCTTCCGGAGTTTTCAATTCTTCAACTCCGATATCCGTAAGCTCCTGACGCATCCAGGAAGTATCGGGTCCAACTCCAAATCCAAATTGCATAGTAGTAAGACTTAGTTTTTGTTTTTCAAGTTTGGTTGAATATAAGGCTAAATTATGAAGCTTTGAAGTACAAGTGAAGCCGTTGGCTGTCAGCTTTCAGTGATTAGATCTCCGTATGCCACGATAGGCTGATGACTAAATGCCAACGGCTTAAAATCGCACCTCTCCCCTTTGATCTATGCTTGTTGTAAACATATTAAAAGAGAACCCTGTTTCATATCTCAGAAAACAGAGTTCTCTTGACCAATATGATTATTTTGCCACGCTGAGGGCAGCGGTATAGTATTCATTCACCTGATCCCAGTTAACCAGGTTCCAGAAAGCGTTGACATAATCGCCGCGCATGTTCTGATAATGGAGATAGTAAGCGTGTTCCCACACATCCAGGCCAAGGACAGGTATCTGCCCGTTCATAAGCGGGCTGTCCTGATTGGGAGTAGATAGTACTTCCAGATTGCCATCTCCGTTAACACACAGCCAGGCCCATCCCGAACCAAAGCGGCCGATAGCGGCATTATTAAATTCGGTCTTAAAATTGTCTACATTGCCAAACTGTTCGCGAATGGAATCTGCGATATCGCCGGTAGGGCTGCCTCCGCCGTTAGGAGAAAGAATAGTCCAGAATAGGTTATGATTGGCATATCCACCGCCGTTATTTATTACAGCCTGGCGTATATCTTCCGGTACTTCCTTTATACGCTGTAAGACTTGATCTATGGGGAGATCGGCAAATTCATGTCCCTCCAGAGCTGCATTCAGATTGTTTGTATAACCCTGATGGTGTTTGGTATGATGAATCTTCATCGTTCGCTCATCTATATGAGGTTCTAACGCATCGTAATCATACGGTAAATCAGGTAATGTATAAGCCATAATGGTTTCCTAAACTTGTTTTAAAGATTAAAAAGTATGAATTAAAAATGCATCTAATTCATTAAGTTGTAACATCTTAATATAGTGTGCTCAATCTACTGAATAAATCAATACTGATAAAATTATCGTTCCATAAATACAGAGACTTATAAGTTTTAACACCCGACCGAATTGAAAATGAAGAAATAGGTTTTATTTTCTCCTATCTTTGTGATTAGGGGAGGTAACTGGCTAATGATTGAATAGTTAGCTCTGCCATGACAGCACAGACCTGTTAGGACCCCGCACTCCGTAGTGCACATCACTCACTACGGAGTATGCGATCGACAACTAAGTTCTTCATTGACCACATCCTGGTTTAAATACATCCTCATTTAGCTTTAATTAATTCTATGTCTAGAGATTACAATATTATTATTCTCGGAAGCGGGCCGGCAGGATTTTCCTGTGCAATGCAAAGTTCCAAGTTTGATAAAAAAACACTTGTTGTAGAATCCCACGAAAAGTATCTGGGAGGAACGTGGATCAATACCGGGACGGTTCCCAGCAAGGCTCTGCGCGAAGCTGCTAAAACGATCATGGAATTTCATACCCGGTTCAGCAATGCAGATTCCAAACAACCGTTCGAACGCTTCCGGATGGCCGATCTGCTCCGGTACAAGGATGAGATTCTGGAAAAAGCCAACAGCAAAGCCAAGAATGATCTCATCAATAACAATGTTGATGTTGCGCGGGGGACAGGCCGCATAGTAGATGAGCATACCGTGGAAGTGAATACACAGATAGGCACAACCCAGACTTATACCGCCGATTTTATTCTCATCTGTACAGGAGCCAGTCCTGTGGGGCCCAAGAACTTTGAAGTAGACCACAATAAAGTATTCGACTACAAGTCTATTCTCAATATTACACACATTCCACGCCGCCTTGTTATTGTTGGCGCAGGTGTAAATGCGCTGGAGTACGCCACAACATTCGCCGCACTCGGAACCCGGGTTTCCATACTCAATGGCAGAGACAGTTACCTTACATTTTTGGATCCCGAGATTAAAGAACATTTTGATGCTTCCCTGTCTCGCAGAGGTATCACTATCCGTTCTAATGTCAATGTGGAGATTGTAGAATTCAATCCGCTCCGCACAAATACCGAAGTGCGCTTCAGAAATAAGACAGGTGATACGCGTCTGCAGGTGCTGGAAACCGAACATGTTCTTTTTCTGGGTGGAAGAAAACCTAACACGGAAAACATCGGCCTTGAGAACGTTGGCGTCAAAACAGACGAACGGGGCTTTATCACCACCAACGACTCTTTTAAAACCAATGTAGATAATATTTATGCCGCCGGTGATGTCATAGGCTTTCCGCGACTGGCATCGGCGTCATTTTCTCAGGGAAGGCTGGCAGCCTGCAATATGTTTGGTTTGCCAAAACTCGACGTGCCCGAGCAGATTCCTTACGGTATCTACACATTTCCCGAAATATCAAACATCGGTTTGACTGAACAGCAAGCTATCGAAAAGGGCCGGAACATCACCATAGGCCGGGCCTACTTCGATGGGATCTCCAAGGCGCATATGACGAATCCTGACAAAGGGCTCCTCAAGCTGGTTTTTGATACCGAAACCCTGAAACTACTGGGCGTTCATATCATCGGAGATCAGGCTACAAACCTTATTCACCTTGGCCAGGCAGTCATGGCTCTTGACGGAGATATAAGGTATTTCATTCAGCATGTAATGAATTACCCAACCCTAAGTGAGGCTTATAAGATAGCTGCCTTTAACGGAGTTAATAAAGTGTATAAGGCGGGGGTTAAATATAAAAGCATCCTGAAAGACAATGAAGATTAGTAGTGAGTAGAAAGTCTTAAGTAGAAAGTAGTGGTCAATGGAGCAGAAATGAGCTGTATACCGAGGCTTCAGGAAGATAAGTAACAGGATTTCCCACTTACTACCTGCTACTTAAGACTTTCTACTCATTACCTACCCTACACATAATGAATAGCCATTCTCAACCCGCTGGAATCTTTGGGAGGATTCTCAGGAAGCGTCTTAATCGGCTTTTTCTGCGACTGATTGGCCGCCCAAGCCAGGGCCAGAGCATCTACAATGTCATCTTCTCCTATCTGGTTACGGCGGTACTCTTCCTTTATATCTCTGAAAAAATCAGCTGCCAGTCTGTTTTTCTCGCTTAGCAAATCCAGGCGGTGGCGCAATCCCTTCTTGGTCTCCTTTTTCTGAAGTACAGGATTTCCGCCGTTAAGATTCTGAAATATCAACTCCGGATGACTTTCATACACTTTCCCACGGTACGATTCATTCTCTTGTAAAAGCTGATCAACCGCTTTGATTTTCGGAGTGATGTTCCAGGCCTGAATGGAAATCTTTTTCTGGGTTATCTCATAACTTGTCATTGATGCCTCTGCATACGTCGGTGCATGCAAGGCGGGCCGTACAGGTGGATTAAACACGCTGGCTCGGTAGTCGGGCCCCAAAACTTCTCGCAGCAGTACATCGCACTCACGCGTGTACTTTTGATCTTCCAGACCAATGGGTACATCTATAAAGATACGGTCATACGCTTCAAAAATATCCGCCAGTTCCTGATCCGATTCCACAATCCAATAGCCGGAGGTGCTGCTATCCAGGCTGATGGCGATCCAGCCCGTCCGGCATCCGTCTATGCCTATTGTTTTCAATATCGTATTGATTTATTGTTGTTATCTAATAACATCCCGGGACCTTGCAAAACTGCCAAGGCGAAGACATTATATTGCTCACTCTCATGATTCAGGTGTAGCACACCCTCCTGGGCATACTACACCTTCTACCTGGCCTCAATGCGTGAACGTCCGCTCGTACCATGCAAGAAGCAGCCTCCCGGAAGTATTCACACTTAGATCTCCTCAATTCTGATATGCAGCTCTTCCAGTTGTTCGGGATCTACGCGGGAAGGGCTGTTATCCATCAGACTCTGGGCTTTCTGGTTCTTAGGGAATGCAATAACATCC
Source organism: uncultured Balneolaceae bacterium (assembly GCA_937982515.1). Classification (GTDB taxonomy): domain Bacteria; phylum Bacteroidota; class Rhodothermia; order Balneolales; family Balneolaceae; genus CALJMB01. The sequence continues at coordinate 24,305 of CALJMB010000313.1, read as the reverse complement.
CTCAAACTCGTACCTCCCGACAGAATCATGATGATGCGGTCCACGCCCAGAGCAATCCCTCCATGAGGAGGAGCTCCATATTTAAACGCCTCCAGCAGAAAACCAAACCGTTCGGCGGCTTCCTTCTCATCAATACCGAGCAGCTTAAACATCTGCTTTTGCACTTCACGGTCGTGAATACGGATGGAGCCTCCTCCGATTTCATAGCCGTTCAATACCAAGTCATATGCGCGGGAACGTACAGCCAGCGGATCAGAACTCATATTATCCAGGTCCTCAGGCACCGGAGCCGTAAAGGGATGGTGCAGGGCCTGATATCTCCGATCTTCTTCGCTCCACTCCACCAGCGGGAAGTCCGTAACCCACAGAAAATTATAAGCGGAATTATCGATTAGCTGGTGTTCCCTGCCCATCATCAGGCGGAGAATACCCATTTGCTTGTAGACATCCGGAGAGGGACCTGCCAGAATCAGTATCAAGTCTCCCATCTCTGCACCGGCTTTGTCGACCATGCTGTTTATGGTTTCTTCCGTCAAGAATTTCTCAACGCTGCATTTGACGCCATCCTCTTCGTTTAGTTTGATGTAAATAAGTCCCCCGGCGCCGGTCTCCTGCTTCACACGCTCGGTAAGCCGGTCGATGGCTCCACGTCCAATCTCTCCCTGCCCCGGGACGGTGATGCCCAGAACGGCACCTCCATCCTTTACCGTACCGGAAAAGATCTTAAACTCGGAATGCTCAACCAACTCAGAAAAATCAGTAAATTCCAATCCAAAACGGGTGTCGGGTTTATCCGTTCCGTAGGTTTTCATGGCTTCATCATACGTCATACGAGGAAACGGAATATCGGTATCAACGCCTATGATATCCTTCATAATCTTCTTCATCAGCCCTTCCGTCATCTCGATAACGTCATCCTCGTCAACAAAAGAGAGCTCCACATCTATCTGGGTGAACTCTGGCTGGCGGTCAGCCCGGAGGTCTTCATCCCGGAAACATTTTACGATCTGGAAGTAGCGGTCAAAACCCGATACCATCAACAGTTGTTTATATGTTTGGGGGCTTTGAGGCAGAGCGAAAAACTTGCCGGGATTTACGCGGCTGGGTACCAGATAATCCCGGGCCCCTTCCGGTGTGCTCTTCATCAGAAACGGGGTTTCCACCTCCGCAAAATCCCGTTCGTGGAAGTAGGTTCTTGCAGAGTGGCAGGCACGCGAGCGCAACATCAGGTTCCGCTGGATGTCGCCCCTGCGCAGATCCAGATACCGGTATTTCAGGCGTACCTCTTCGCCGGTAGAAATATCCTCCTTAATTTCAAAAGGGGGTGTCTCTGCTTTGGAATAGATAGTTAGTTCATTGACTATTACTTCTATCCGGCCCGTCTTCAGTTCCGGGTTAACATTCTCTTCATCCCGCTTCTCTACCACTCCTTTAATCCCAATAACGTATTCAGACCGCAGTTGTTCGGCCCTCTCGTGCAGCTCTTCATCCTGTAAACTGAATACAATTTGTGTAACTCCGTAGCGATCCCGCAAATCGATAAAAATTACTCCTCCCAAGTCGCGGCGGGTTGCTACCCATCCGTTCAGAATTACTGCTTCGCCGGCTTGCTTCTCAGTAAGCTCGCCACAGGTATGTGTTCGTTTCAGCGTCATAAGTTGTCGTTGCCTTTCTGGTTGCCAATCGATTATAAAAGCCTGAAAATAAGTATTATGGAAACCAAACGCTTAAAGTTTATGAAATGAATTTTAATCTGAAAATAACCGGCCAGACGGGCACGGTTGCAATTGGCCTGCGCCTGAAACTACCATCGGCTTTTCTGTAGCAGGTTCCTGTCTAAACCGCCTGGTGCGGGTTATTTGCGTCCCACAGCCTCCCTTCCGCCATTTTTCTTTTGGCAGGTACAATAACATATTATATTTATTTAATTTCCCTTATTACCTGTGATTATTTACCTTGAAAAAAAATTAAGGGATCATTACTGTTTTAACCTGGCCCCAGCCAAAGGGTTGCAAAAGGGTTTATATAGGCTGCCATGACAAAGATAAAAGTTCTTATTGCAGATGATCATGAAATACTTCGGTATGGAATGAGTACGTTTCTCTCTTCTGCTGACAATATCGAAGTAGTGGGAGAAGCCTCCACCGGTGAAGAATGCCTGGACTTATTCAAAAAGACACAACCGGATGTATGTGTACTCGATATAAGTATGCCGCATAAAGATGGTATTGAAACTACGCTTGCCATCAGAAAGATAGACCCGGAGGTCAAAATTTTAATCCTTTCCATGCACATCGACAAAAATATTCTGCAAAGGGTATTGGAAGCAGGAATAAATGGATATCTTCTGAAGAACACCGAGAAAACCGACTTGCTTCACGGCATACAGGCTATTGCAAAAGGACAACAGGTTTTCAGCGACTCCATCTCTAAATTAATCACTAATTCCTTTGTCAGTAAAAGTAAGTCCGGCCCGTTAAATTCAGCCGTGGAAAACATCACCAAGCGTGAACTGGAAGTGCTTCAGCTGATTGTGCAGGGGCACACCAGCCAGGCTATCGCCGACAAACTATTCATCAGTCCGAGAACGGTCGATACCCACCGGGCCAACCTCATGCAGAAGCTGGAAATAAATAACGCCGCCGGACTGGTTCGTTTCGCCATGGAGCATGATCTGGTGTAGCAAAGGGAGGCCGCGAAAACACCAAGACACGAAGCATTATTGCATAAACATCCTCTTGAGATATCCGCCCTGATTTGATCATGTCGTTTGGGTATAGGGTATAAGGTATATGGGAAAGCACCTGCTGACTCCCCCCTTATACCCTATACCTTATACCCCAATACCAATCTAATCAACGATAACCGACTTGGATACGGATAGTTTAGATAAAAACCTTTCGTGCCTTAGTGCTTTCGTGGCCTCTCCCGTACTTTATAATCATCTAATAGCTTACAAGGCAAGGATCTACGTAATTTTACGTATTAAAAATACAACTTTCTATCTATTGAAGAGAAGCTCTACAGCTATTAAGTTAGAGATGCAAATGGGGTAATAGCCGTCTGTAGATGATATTTAGCAGCCACTCCTTGATTGGATGGCTGCTAATTTTTTTTATGCCTGTCTCTGATTATATGAGTAAGCCTTTCTCGTTATTTCAGGCATTCTCCGAAAACGCCGAATCAAATGCCGAAGCCGGAGGCGCAAAGTCTATATCTTTCACATACTGGCAGGATTCTTCGGCGCCATACTCGCGGTCCATACCACTGTCTTCCCACTCAACAGACAGGGGTCCCTGATAGTCAATTCTGTTCAGTGCCCGGATAATCCGCTCAAAGTCGATATTACCCCGGCCCACGGAAACAAAATCCCAATAGCGCTCTTTGTGGCCAAAGTCCAGATGTCCGCCAAATACGCCTGACCGCCTGGAATCGATAGACCACCAAACATCCTTCATGTGTGCATGATAAATGCGGTCGCCGAATTCAGTAATAAACCCTACATAATCCACGCCCTGATAGCCCAAATGGCTGGGGTCGTAGTTAAAGCCAAAGGCCTCTCTTCCGTCCAGCGCATCGATGGCCCGTTCGGCCGATGCCGTATCGAAAGCTATTTCGGTGGGATGCACTTCCAGCCCGAAACGGACACCCACCTCATCAAACACATCCAGAATGGGGTTCCACCGGTCGGCAAAATCTTTGTATCCGTTTTCTACGGTATCCGGCTTGTTGGGTGGGAAGGAATACAGCTTAGACCAGATGGAGCTGCCGGTAAATCCGTTAACAACATCCACGCCCAGTTTGGCGGCCGCCCGTGCGGTATCTTTAATTTCTTCAGCCGCCCGCTGACGCACTCCCTCAGGGTCGCCGTCGCCCCAGACACGTTTGGGCAGTATGTCTTTATGCCGTTCATCAATCAGGTCGCACACCGCCTGTCCGACCAAATGGTTACTGATTGCCCACACTTTCAGGCCGTACTTGGCCAGCAGTTCTTTACGCTCTTCACAGTAACCATCTTCCTCCAGTGCGCGCTTTACATCGAAATGATCGCCCCAGCAGGCAAGTTCCAGTCCATCGTATCCCCACGAGGATGCTTTTTCCGCCAATGTTTCCAGTGTCAGGTCTGCCCATTGGCCGGTGAATAGTGTTACAGGTCGTGCCATATCAATTAATAAATATTTTTAGTTCCGATTAATAGTTCCAGGCCGGGTGTACTATCGCACCACTACTACACACCCGGGCTTTAAATAATATATTTTAAAGCAACAGAACAAATGATATTTATAGAATTACCTGATATGAGGGAAGATAGGCCGTTCGGCCACGAAGCGATCAGCACCATAACCTATGAATATTTAACGAGAGGGGCGTCTTTGAACTGATAAGCACATGCTTTGCTGTCCGGCTCAGCCAAATGATTTACGCACTCCGGGCCGTAGTACGAATCTCCTCTATCAGCTCCTCTTTGCTCATTTTGGAACGGCCTTTAATGTCAAGCTCCCGGGCCCGGGCATAGAGATCGTTCATATGCCAGGATTCATAATGTTCTTCGGAAGGGGAAGGGCCTTGAGCCGTACCTCCATTCTCTTGCATCTCTGTCTGAGCCTCATTTATCAGCCGGTTCCACTCATTCCCAATCTCTTTGTAATAGCTCTGCACATTATCAGACAGAAAAAGCCCTCCTTTAATAACCGTTTTAGTCAGTGGCCGTATACCGGGAAGCGTCAGCGGGGAGGATATTATCGATCCGACGGTGCCTAATACCGCCTTCATGCCTTTTTCTGTATCTCTTAACAGATTTTGATAGTTATACATAACGGGATGCCAATTTTACAGGATGAATAGTTTGTATTGTTTAAAATAAGATAACAGTATCAAAAAGTTCCCTTAACATTTATTGGTTATTATTGGATAGTACAATATAAAGACATATCTAGTATTCAGGGTTACAAAATGAACACATTAACATTAAAACACTCACTACCGGGAAGACTGAGAGTTAAGTTGTCTTCCGTTAAAAATTCTCCATCTACAGCAGCCGATGTCGAAAAAACTTTGAACGCTCATCGGGCTATGATCCAATGCAAGGCCAGTGCTGTAACAGGCAGCGTGGTTATGGAATATGATCCCCGTATGGCTACAGAAGAAACCTTTCTTCAGCTCTTAAAAGAAGAGGGATATTATACCGGTAAGCCGCAACGGAAAAATTCACGCTCCCACCGCACGCACAGCGGCTCCGACAATGGAATAGCAAAAATTATCTTTACTAAAGCCGTTGAGATAGCTGCCGAAAGGGTTATTCTGGCATTGTTGTAGATGTTTAATCACCATCTCACTTCATCAGAGGGCGCAGAGCATTAAATCCCGCCGCCACAGCCGAGCCGTTGCTGATCACAGTGGCCCCCACCGGCCCTATCAGCCCCGCCAGTGTCAGACCAATAGCTATGGAGTTGGGGATAGAAATAATATTCCAGTTCTGCCTGATAAGAGCTATACATGCTCTGGAAATCTCGATGGATTTAGGGATATTCTCCAATTTGTTGTCATGCAATACAATGTGGGCGGTCTCGCGGGCAATATCCGTGCCTCCGTCCACTGCAATCCCTGCATCGGCCTGAGCCAGTGCCGGTGAATCATTGATGCCATCGCCCACCACCGCCACGGTATAACCTTCTTCTTGCAGCCGTTTTACATAGGTAAGCTTTTCATCGGGAAACACTTCAGAAAAATAGCGGTCAATCTTTAATGAATCCGCGACCTCTTTGGCTACATGGGCCCGATCTCCGGTAAGCATTACAATCTCTTTAATTCCAAGGGCCTTGAGCCGGGGTATCATCTCAAAAGCATCGGGCCTGATCTGGTCTTCCAGCCCCAGCAAGCCTATCACTTCAAAATCTTTAGCGGCCAAAATAGGGGAGACGGCCTTATCTTCTATGTGCTCAATGTCTCTTGATATGTTATCGGGCAAAGGTATCTCCTTCTCTTTAAAGTACCGCTTGCTCCCCACATGAATGATAGAATCATTTACTCCGGCTTCGATGCCATATCCAATTTTGTACTCAGAAGTAGATCTCGGAGGTATCGATATATTCATAGACTGTGCGGTTTCTACTATTGCATCGGCTACCGGGTGGTTCAGGCGCTGTTCGGCAGCCGCAACAAAAGTCATCAGATCCCGCTCGTTTCGGACCTGGCCATTTCTGTATGGAATAATCCTGGTCACTTTGGGGGTACCCACCGTTAAGGTCCCTGTTTTATCAAGAATTATAGCATCCACCTCGGCCAGCTTTTCAATATAGCGTCCTCCTTTGATCAGGATACCGCTTCGGGCGGCCTTTGTCATTGAAGCAAGTACCGATGTGGGAGCGACAACGCGAATTCCCGTTCCATAGTCAATTATCAGCAGGGAAGCCGCCCGGCTGGTGTTGCCTGTCATGGCGATGGAGGCTCCCGCGCCCAAAAAGCTGTAAGGCACAAGCCTGTCAGCCCACTCTTCTGCATAATTCTGTATGCGTGTGTCCCGCGTCGGCGCATTCTTAACCAGATGTACAATTTTGGCCACTTCGGTCTCATCCCCGACACCTTCTACCCGCAAGTATATTTTGCCTTCTCTGACAACCGTTCCGGCAAACACTTTGTCATCAAAAGACTTCTCAACCGGCATAGATTCCCCGGTCAATGCCTGCTGATCAACCATTGCCACGCCAGAGTCAATGGCCCCGTCAAACGGAATCATTTCTCCTGTATACACAACCACCCTGTCTCCCACTCTGACGTCTTCTACGGGTATACGTTTTTTCTCTTCACCTGTAACAATCCAGGCATAACGATTCTTAAATTCCAGAAGCCTGTCTATCGTTCTTTTTGAATATTCCATGGTTGATGAACGGATATAATCCCCGAGGTTTACCAGCCAAACCATAAATGCCGCGGTAGACGGGCGCCCCTGCAAAGCAAGCACAAGGGTTGCGAAAGCGTCCAGTACATCCACATTTAATTTGTTATATCTGGTAAGGGAATGGAATGCCCGCTCAAAAATGGTTCGGGAGCTCCCCAGGAGTATCAGCAACACCAGCAGCTTTATGACGGGGCCGGGCAACCAGCCAATAATTACCGCAAGAGAAGAAAGCGCCAGTTTAAATACGGAATGATCATCCCCTTCTGAAATAACTCTGCCCGATGAATTAGAAGCGGAAAAGGAAATCAGTTGGTCGCAGGAAAGGTTTCTGATCAGATGCTCCAGGGAATGAGGATTCCACCGGTCTTTAGAGAAATGTATGATTATGGAACAGCAGTACAGATTAATGCGCACACCTTCAACCCCTTCCTGCTGGCTTAAATAATACTCAAGCTCTTCAATCAGCGTTTGATCGGAGCTCAATTCCGGAATCCTGAATCTTACTCTTTGGGGAACTTCATGTACAACATGGCAGGAGTGAAACATGTATCGGTTGCTATGCCTCAAAAGTTATAAAGTTTGTCAACTATAAACGAACGGGCCATCAGGGTGTGCAGATCTTTATTCTGCGGGGGCCGATCAATCCGGCGGCATACCGCATGGCTGTGGCTCACCCGTTCTGATCTTCGGAAGCCGGTTGGTTGCGGCTGCTTTTATCATTTTGATCTTCATTGTAGGGAATAAACATGAAAAACGTACTGAATGCATACCAGAAATAAGCATGCCATGGCGGACCCATGACGTTCTCAGCCGTAAGCAGCTGCCGTATACCCAATCCAAATAAACTTATCGGCAACAGCTGTTGGAGGGTAACGTTATTACCGCTCCAATACTTTACCTGTTCATTCAGCCGGTTAAAAAAAGACGCCACTCCGTCAGCGAGAGTATGAGAATGCTCACCAATGCTCTCCCGGCCGTCCAAAATGGCATGAACCTGTTCTATGGTCATCTCTTCAGGTATAAAGTTAAATTGTCTGGCTTGCTCAAAAAGTTGCTCCAGCTCATGCTTCTTATCCGGATTATACTCGATAAGTACGCTTCCCGTCAGAGTATTTACCTCTACCTTATCTATGAGTTCCAATCCGGAAGCATAGCCTCTGATTTGCTCGGCAAGGCCTTCATTTTTTTTCAGTTGCTTAATCCTTACACGGAACCGTCCGGGAATAAAGTGAGAAATAACTAAACCGTTCAGTTTGAACATGACTGCCTGCTAAGATTGAGAAGACTCTTTATCGGATGCCTGTTTTGAGCCTTCCTCCATTTCAGCCTGTGCTTCTGCAACTAAATCGGCAAGCTCTTCGCTCGATTCCGCTATATACTCCTTTGTCTTCTCGGTCAGGTACAACCCTCCTTTTATTAGTTCCTTCGCTGCCGGCCTTGCCATCTTAGCAAGAAGAGGAGCCGCGAATACCGCGCCTATTCCAAATGCAACCCCTCCGATCGATTCGCCTATTTTCTCTATAAACGACATATAATTACCTCTGATATTTGTTCCTCAAAGTAATGATAGTTTACTATTTAATGTGAGTGCAAGTTAAGTGATGAAGTGCCGCATAACTCTCTCCGCCTGCAAGTGGAAGCCCATTGGGCCGGCTGTTACCTGCCCCATGCGAGGGGTATTCCCGCTGGCAGGCTTTGCACCTGTACAGATGCGGCTCATCGCGTCTCGGCATCCCTCAACCCAACAACCTTGTTGTCGGGAATCTCTCCGTAAAGGGAGAGGCTCAAGGCTCTTGGGGCGTGTGGCCATTCAACGTGCGGCGTGTCTTTGGGCTGATGAGGTGCATCTCCGCGTTACGGGCCAAGCGCATAGAGTATGGCGCACAGCGTTAATCCGGAGACGCTATGCCCTTTGCCCCATGCGCTCTGCGGATCACCCGCACATCCACAGGCACAGGCTGAAGGCCCACACGCCCTAGTAACATTCCTATCTCAGACTCACGTTATGTATTAACACCAAAAACGCAACATAGTTTCATTTTGATTTTCTGATACGGCTATTCCGGCAAGAGATGTGTTGTTTAGCTTCTATTCCGGGCGGAGGGCTTTACCGGATGAAATCCGGCGCTTTCGGGAGCTTACAGATTAGCGTACGTTCGGGACACTAATAGGAGTTATGTAATATAAAAAAAGGAAGGATTGTAGCGTGGGGCGGAATCGAACCGCCGACCTCCGGGTTATGAATCCGACGCTCTTACCAACTGAGCTACCACGCCCTGAACCTGAATGACGGCAAATATACGATTTTTATTATAAAACATGAACCCGGTTTTGCTTTTTTTTAGAAGGCCGAAAACCTGGAATTCTGAATTCAGGAGTCTGAATTCAGAATATATCCGGCCGGCCTTCTAACTCCGGAATTCAGCGATCATTCAACAATGTGTGCCATTTGCCATACGAACGGGTAGATCACGTCTCATTGCGGCGCTTCGGGCAATTAGCCTCCACATAAGCCTGCCTCCCAAAACCGATGCCGGCCGGCAACAGATACTGTATTATCAAGGTAAGAGTACCATCCTCCCTGATAACAGCTCATCACCCGTTAACTGCCAACTGGCTTCTTCCGTCCTATCATAGCTGATTCTTGATCACTGTTTACTGCCACAGCCCGGCCAGGTCCTTACCAGCTCCTGCAACCCGCAAAAGTTGCACAGTATTTGCACAGGACTTGGTAGGTACTTGGTCCCTGCTTATCCCCTGTTTTGGTGCAACCGTTTGCGCAACTGAGGGGAAAACACTCCGCGAGCCCCCTGTACCAACTACCGTGCAGTTACACCGAGCCGGACCGGAGCTGCCCCAGGGCAAAAGCATGGAGCAGGCCGGGAACACATGGACGGATCTGGCCGGGTTGTGGCAGGCTGAAACTTCTTTTTGAGGGTCGGCGATTTCACCTTATTTTTAGCGTCTATATTCTATCAACTTAAAACTGTACTAACAGGCAGAATTACACGAGCTCATGGCAAAGAAAATCACCAATCGATCTGAAGATTATTCACAATGGTATCAGGATGTTATCCGGGAGGCTAAACTGGCCGATCACTCCCCTGTTCGGGGCTCTATGGTCATCCGCCCGAACGGGTATGCTATCTGGGAGCATATGAAAGCCGGCCTGGACCGGATGTTCAAGGATACCGGCCATGAGAATGCCTATTTTCCGCTCTTCATCCCTAAGTCGTTTCTTTCTAAAGAGGCTCAGCATGTGGAGGGTTTTGCCAAAGAGTGCGCGGTAGTTACCCACAGCCGGCTGCAAAGTGTGGATGGCGGCGTAGAAGTAGACCCGGACTCCAAACTGGAAGAGGAGTTGATTGTGCGCCCCACTTCCGAAACCATTATCTGGGATTCGTACCGGGACTGGATTCAATCGTACCGCGACCTGCCCATCCTTATCAATCAATGGGCTAACGTTGTGCGCTGGGAAATGCGTACCCGCCTGTTCCTCAGAACCATGGAGTTTTTATGGCAGGAAGGCCACACCGCCCACGCCACAAAAGAAGAGGCTGTGGAAGAGGCGCGGCGCATGCTGGAAGTGTATCGTACATTTGCCGAAGAGTATATGGCCATGCCCGTTGTAACGGGGGTAAAATCGGCTTCCGAGCGTTTTGCGGGAGCGGTAGATACCTACTGTATTGAAACCCTGCTCCAGGATAACAAAGCACTGCAGGCGGGCACCTCTCACTTTTTGGGACAAAACTTCGCCAAAGCCTTTGATGTAAAATTCCAGAGCAAAGAGGGTGAGCATGATTACGTATGGGCTACGAGCTGGGGTGTCTCAACGCGGCTTATCGGCGGACTCATCATGACGCACTCAGACGATAACGGCCTGGTGCTTCCTCCAAAGCTGGCTCCAACCCAGGTAGTGATTGTTCCGATCTGGAAAAACGATGAACAAAAAGCAAACGTACTCACTTACTGTGATTCCATTGTACAGGAACTGCGGGGACTCGATATCAGCGTAAAACTGGACGACCGGGAGAACTACAACCCCGGCTGGAAGTTTAATGAACATGAAGCAGCCGGCATACCGGTTCGGATTGTAGCCGGCCCCCGTGATTTGGAAAACAATAATCTGGAGCTTGCCCGCAGGGATACCCTGGATAAGCAGATTGTGGAACGCAACAATATCGGCAAGCGTATTGAAGAGCTTTTAGAAACCATTCAGAACGATTTATACGAATCGGCCAGGCAACGCATCCGGGATAACACCCATACGGTTGACACGTATGAAGACTTCAAAGAGACGCTCGATAACAAAGGCGGATTTATCTATGCTCACTGGGACGAATCTCCCGAGACTGAAGAAAAAATCAAAGAAGAAACCAAAGCCACTATCCGGTGTATACCGCTGGAAGCCGGAGAAGAAGGCAAGTGTATGGTAACAGGGAAACCTTCCCCCCGCCGGGTTTTATTTGCGCGGGCGTATTAAAACCTATTGCCATAGATATAGTGATAAGGCGGGGCCACCCAAACACGAAAACACTGAAAATCCAGTTAGTGCTACCTGGAGGCCTAAGATATAGGGTATAGGGGTTTCCTTTCTTATACCCTATATCCTATGTCCTATAAATCCAAATCAGGCTACCGTTCCTAATCCCCTGACCCACTGGTTCCTTAAGCATCCTTTTGGTACTTTTACCCCTGGTAACCGGCCAAGGTATCAATTGCGTCTTTATATCTTCTCTGAACCAAGAGAGGAGTTCCGGCCGGAATCGTCTTTATACAGGCAAGAATCAGCATCACACCGGGCATATAAGTATGATGAATACTTTAACAGCGCCACACCCTTTTTATTTATCAACAGCTGCGCAAAGCCGCCGGATAGACACCGATACCATCCAAAAGTTTGGAATCGATGGATATACGCTGATGGAGGTAGCAGGATCTTCTGCAGCCAAACATCTGCTTAATACTATTGAAGCCGGCGCCCGCGGACTGTATTTTTGTGGGAAAGGCAACAACGCCGGCGATGCGCTGGTTATAGCGCGTTATCTCGTGCAGTACGGAATAGCCGCGACCCTTGTCTTTATCAGCGGTACTGATAATCTGTCAAGAGACGCCGCCAAAAATCTTAGCCTGTTGCTTAAAATAAGCGATAACGACCCCGGCGCCGCACCCGTAACCCTTGTTGAGAACTGGTCGGATTTTTCACAACACCTCCCGGCTGATTTTATTATTGACGGAATGCTGGGCACCGGCCTGACTTCAGACCTCAGAAGCGATTACGCCTCGGCCGCCGGGTGGATCAACCGGTCGAAACTGCCTGTTTATGCTGTCGACATTCCCACCGGCCTCCATGCCGACTCAGGCAAGGTATTGGGCACCGCTGTTCAGGCTACAGAAACCATCACCTTCGGCATGCAGAAACTGGGATTTTATCTCAGCGAAGGTTTTTCACACACCGGATCGGTTGTTTTCTGTGAACTGCCTTTCCCCAACTATCTCAAAAGTGAGTGCCACACATACCTGTTGGATGATAGCTGGGTGAAGCCGGCTCCAAGACAGCCGGCCAGGCATAAATATGAAACCGGCGTACTCTATCTGATAGCCGGCTCAGAGGGCCTCACCGGGGCTGCGATACTGGCTGCCCGGAGCGCCTGGGCAGAGGGCCTCGGGGCGGTCGTATTGATTTGTCCCCGCGGTATCCTGGGCACCTTTGAACATAGCCTTCCTCAAATCATAAAAAAGCCCGTTGGTACCAGAGAAGATTTCTTTTTCAAACCGGAGCATTCTGAAGAGGCCCTTCACATCATCCGGGAGAAACCGGGCAAGCTTCTGCTCGGGCCGGGGCTTGGCAGGAACACAGACACCGTTCAGTTTGTAGAAAGCCTCGCCAACAGCTTCCGGGGCGACATGCTGATTGATGCCGACGGACTTTGGTGCCTTGCGCAACTCAGAGACTGGAACAAACCCCGCGAGGCAGAATGGATACTTACCCCTCATCCGGGAGAACTTTCTTCACTGACGGGAAAATCCGGCGCAGACGGAGAGACACGCCTTCATCACACCAGGGAATATGCCCGTAAGAATGATATAACACTGCTTTCAAAAGGATTTCCGTCGATCGTAGGAACCCGGCAAGGCAAATGCTATTTAACACGATACGATACGCGTAAATTTGCACGTGCCGGCTTTGGGGACGTGTTGGCTGGTAAAATTGCAGCCTACTGGCTGCTTGGCAACGATGCCGCTGCTAGCTGCGCATTGGGGCTGTTAAACGGAAACAAAAGAATAGACCTTCTGATACGGGGCAATCCAAATCACGTGGCTGAACCAAAAGATTTAATATGATCACTTTCTTTATAAACTATTTGTCAAAACACCGCTACTTGCTGCCTGTGGGAATTGTTTTGTTAACAATACTCACTCTCCTCCTTACTCTTTTGCCCGGAAGCAGCCTGCCTTCATCCAGACTTTGGAGTTATGATAAACTGGGTCATTTTTTGCTTTTTGGCTCGTGGACCTACCTTCTTGGCCTGTACCGATACTTCATGACGGGAAATCATGTTCATTTGCTCCCTGTTTTTTTGCTGGGAGTTTCTTTCGGTGTGGCTGTTGAATTTCTTCAATATATGCTTCCTGTGCAGCGTCAAGCCGATTTTCTTGATCTGGCTTTTGATGCCCTCGGTTGCCTGGCAGCCGTTCTGGCTTTAAAGAAATCGCTGCCTGAACAGTAGATCAGAGCACTTCTACCTTTGTTTTTACTGCAGAATACCCGGTTATAGCCTGGCCGACATCCATTTTAACAAAATTTCACAGCAGGCTTAACTCTCTTCCAACTAAACACTTATTCCAATGTAAAAACGTGAATTAGAAGTTTGCCTTTCCAAAAGCCCGATTTTATTTGCACAGCTGTTATAAATTAATATCTTATAGGGGCTGGCTTTTCAGACAGCTATAACCAGAATCAGAAATACGATTTTATATGAGTATGAGAAGAAAGAAACCGGAAGCAGACTTGAGGCAGTATTACACTATCTTCCTTGAGCTGGGCCTGATCATCACTCTGTTGGTTTTTTTGGTAGGAGCTAAAGTAAACTTCGCTTCTGAGCCGCAGAAGATAGACCTGACAACCGAACAGGAAGTGGTGGAGATGGAAGAAGTCATCCAGACCAAGCAGGTCGAAAAGCCGCCACCGCCGCCGCGTCCGCCGGTACCGGTGCAGGTGCCCAACGATGAAATCATCGAAGATGTCATCATCAACCTCGACGCCGAACTGAATCTGGATCAGCCGCTGGAGATGCCTCCACCGCCTGCCGCGCCCGAAGAAGAAGAGGAAAGTTTCTTTATCGTGGTAGAACAGATGCCGGAACTGATAGGCGGCCTGGCAGAATTACAAAAAAGTATTCGCTACCCCGAGATGGCCCGCCGGGCCGGCATCGAGGGCCGCGTCATTGTGCAGTTCATCGTCAATGAGCAGGGCAAGGTAGAAGAACCCCGGGTTATTCGCGGCATAGGCGGCGGATGTGATGAAGAAGCTCTGAAGGCTGTTCAACAAGCTTCATTTAAACCGGGCCGCCAACGTGGCCAGGCAGTACGGGTACAATATAGCTTGCCTGTTATTTTTAAGCTGCAGAATTAGCATTTCACTACTTCTTACCTTAAAGGCGCGATAGCTTGTTATCGCGCCTTTTTTTGTTATGGACACAACCGTTTGTTTTCAAGCATAATAAGCACAGCTAACCGTTGTGTTCAGATTGCAAAATCAGATTCTAAAGGTGTGATTTTAACAGATCACACCTTTTTTATTACCGGGAACTATTTTCCGGAAACAGACCGTTATAATTAGCGTCAAGAGGTTATGCTATGCTATTCACCTTAGCATAAAACGTGTTTTAATTATAAAGTAAAGAGTTATGCGTACAAGTAGAAAGAAGTCTAAAGCGGATTTACGCAAATACTATACTGTTTTTCTGGAATTAGGTCTTATCATTGTATTGATAATTTTTATTGCTGCTACAAAAATTGAATTTCAAACCAGCGAGCCGGAAACAGACTTAACGGAGGAGCAGGAAGTGGTAGAGATGGAAGAAATCATCCAGACCAAGCAGGTCGAAAAGCCGCCACCGCCTCCCAGGCCTCAGGTGCCGGTTGAAGTACCGGATGATGAGATTATTGAAGATGAGGAAATTAATCTCGATGCCGATCTCTCACTAGATGAGCCACTGGAAATGCCGGAAGAGCCACCTGCCGCTAAAGAAGAAGAGGAAGAAGACTTCTTCGTTGTGGTAGAGCAGATGCCGGAACTGATAGGCGGGATGAAGGAATTACAGAGCTGTGTAAACTACCCCGAGATGGCCCGCCGGGCCGGCATCGAGGGCCGCGTCATTGTGCAGTTCATCGTCAATGAGCAGGGCAAGGTAGAAGAACCCCGGGTAATGCGGGGCATAGGCGGCGGGGCGGATGAGGAAGCCCTGCGGTGTGTACAACAGGCCGAATTTAAACCCGGCCGCCAGCGAGGACAGCCGGTGCGAGTACAATATAGTCTCCCCGTCGTTTTCAAACTTCAGGGTTAATGCAGAAAACCCGAGCTTCATGTATGGGCATGGCCTGCACGGCTATGCCCATTTTTATGTAGAAGCCCTCACCCATTTTTTAAATGATTCTAAAACTGTTTTCAGGTTATCATAACCTACCATTTGAACTGCCTTGTCAAGGGTGAACCATTTAACCTTTTCTATACCTTCCTGCCCCTCAGGTTTAAAGTTCACCTTCTCTTCGGCCTCCATTACAAACCAGTGTGTGGTTTTTCCAATCACCGTATCATCTGCCAAATATTCATGGTATGTTTCTGTGAGCTTTGCGAGGATAGATGGCAACGGATGGCAGCCTACCTCCTCGGCAACCTCCCGCAATGCACACTGTTCAATTGTTTCGCCATCTTCCTGTTTGCCTTTAGGCAAATCCCACACACCTTTTCGGTAAATCAACAGGACAAAAGGCCGGCCGTGTTCTTTCTTAAAAAGCACTCCGCCACCGGCCGTTATATATTGCTGTGCGGACAAAACTAATCCTTCTCTGATTTATTACTGCCGATATCGTTTCCTTTCTTATTTTCTTCCGCATAGTTAAGGCGCAGGTTATTAAGCGTCTGGTTTAAGTAGTTTTTCAACTCTTTAGACAGATTACCTTCCGTATACTTTTGAAGCATTACTAATGTGTCTATAGCAAATTTAGCAGACTTCAGCTCTCTTTCGACTTTATCGGTTGAAGGGTTCTTTATCTTGCCCATTCCAATCATTGCTATCTGTTGATGCTGCTGAACTAACATCATAAACAAAAGCTGGTTCTGTTGGTCCTCTGAAAGCTTATCTCCATTAATGTTTAAATTGTCCATAATAACCTATTGATTTGATTGAAGGATATTTTCTCCAAGATAAGGCCTTTAAAACAAAGTGTGAACACCAAGAAGGCAAATGCAAAGAGCGTTTCGGAGCTATAAAGAACGGTTCTCAATGATTCTATAGTTCTGCAATTCTACAACATTCTGGCTCGTGGATTCATAATTATGAATCCCCTTAAACTTAACACAGTACTGAACTCTGTTCTGCCCGCTGTTTGGCAGCTTATGGAACACATAAAAATCGTGCTTTAATATTTCTCTTACTACCTGTACCTTTAGCACTTCATTAAAAACTGATTTCTTAATAATCTACTAAGTAATGGCCATCATTCATCCTTTCAAAGCCTGGAGACCTTCCAGTAATAAAGTAAAAGACGTAGCCTGTGTTCCCTACGATGTCATCGATACAGAGGAAGCCAGAGCACTGGCCGAGGGGAAACCTGACAGTTTTCTGCATGTAATACGCCCCGAAATAGATTTGCCTGATGACATTGCCTTTAATGACGACAACGTCTATCAGAAAGGGGCTGAAAATTTGCAACGGCTTATTGAAGATGGAGTGTTGCAACAAGAAGAA
The DNA here is from genome assembly GCA_937982515.1 of uncultured Balneolaceae bacterium. GTDB lineage: Bacteria > Bacteroidota > Rhodothermia > Balneolales > Balneolaceae > CALJMB01. The sequence goes on along the minus strand of CALJMB010000313.1, from coordinate 7,433 downwards.
AATGATGCGGTCTACATTTATCGGCTGATCTGGAAAGACCGTGCTCAAACGGGAATTTTCGCCTGCGTTTCTGTAGAGGATTATGATAATGAGGTCATTCTAAAACATGAGCTGACCCGTCCTGATAAAGAAGATGACCGTACAAGACACATTCTCACGCAATCAGCACATGCCGAACCGGTTATGATGACCTACAGAGATACGGATGCCATAAACGAGGCCACACAGGCAACCATCGCTGATCAACCCCCGTTGTTTGATTTTAAAGCCTCGGATGGCGTTCAGCATACAATCTGGAAAGCCGAGGAGACCGAATCTTTCGTTGAAGGATTTGCCGGAGTTTCGCATTTGTATATTGCCGATGGACACCACCGCTGTAAAAGCGCCTCCCGTGTAGCAGAAGAATGCCGGCGGGAGAATCCCGACCATACGGGTAATGAAGAATATAACTTTTTCCCGGCTGTACTCTTCCCTATGTCTGAAATGGATATTCTGCCCTATAACCGGATTATCTATTCGATTCCCGAAGGGTTTGAAGAAAAGCTGGAACAGCAATTTGAACTGCGGCATGGAGTCAGCCCTTCCCCTGCAGATAAGGGAACTGTTTCTCTGTACATGAATGGCAGCTGGATGGGGCTTACCCTTCCCGAGGCAGACAACCCTACCAGTGTTGAGGAGTTAGACGCTCAAAGACTGCAATCGTTCTTCTTAAAGCCCCTTTTGGGAATTGAAGACCCGCGCACTGACGAAAATATTTCATTTGTCGGAGGTATAAGAGGAACTGAAGAACTCGAACGCCTGGTTGATTCAGGCAGAGCAGCGCTGGCTATCAGTATGTATCCCACAAGTATTGAAGAACTTATCAACGTTTCTGACGAAGGATTGTTGATGCCTCCCAAATCAACCTGGTTTGAACCTAAATTAAGATCAGGTTTACTTATCCACACTTTTTAACTTTAAAAGCACTTTATATATCATGAATCGCATTCACAATTTCAGCGCTGGTCCCGCGGTCCTGCCTCTTGAAGTTCTCGAAAAAGCCCGCGAAGAACTGGTTGATTATCAAGGCACCGGAAGCTCGGTTATGGAGATGAGCCACAGGGGAGCTGTATATACCGAAATAGACAGGCAGGCTAAGGAACGCCTGAGTGATTTACTTGGTCTGGGTGACAACTTTGAAGTTATGTTTCTCCAGGGCGGGGCAAGTACTCAGTTTATGATGGTACCTTATAACTTTTTGAGTAAAGATAAAACGGCCGATTACATAGATACGGGGCGCTGGTCAAACAATGCAATCGCAGAAGCTAAGTCTTTCGGTAAAGTGCACATCGCTTTCAGCAGTGCAGATAGCAACTATGACCGGGTTCCGGATCAGTCGGAGTTAAAATTCAGTGACAACCCGGCATATGTGCATTTCACTTCTAATAATACGGTAGCCGGAACTCAATTCGCCACTGAACCGGAAACCGGCGGGGTTCCTCTGATATGCGATGCTTCTTCCGATTTCCTTTCACGCCCGATCGATATTGACAGATATGGACTGATTTATGCAGGTGCTCAAAAAAATGTTGGCCCTGCCGGAGTAACTATAGTGATTGTCCGCAAAGATCTTATGGAGCAGGCAGAAAGCGAAGGGGTTCCAACCATACTTAGATACAAAACACATGCCGGAAAGCTTTTTAATACGCCACCTGCGTATAATGTTTATATGGTAAACCTTGTGCTGGAATGGATACAAAGTAAAGGCGGCCTTTCTTACTTTAAAACATTTAATGAAGAAAAAGCAGAGCTGCTGTATGAAGAAATCGACAGAGATGACTTTTACACAGGAGCCGTAGCCAAAGGCTCGCGTTCACTGATGAATGTGACCTATAGGCTGCCTTCCGAAGAGTTGGAGCAAAAGTTTCTTAAGGAAGCTGCACAGCACAATCTCGTAGCCCTTAAAGGGCACCGAAGTGTGGGTGGAGTCCGCGCCAGTATCTATAATGCATGCCCCAGGGAAAGTGTAGAAGCACTCGTAGAATTCATGAAAGAATTCCGGGCAAATAACGGCTAAGCTATTTACAGGCTGAGGGGCATATTTGTGCCTCTTCTCAGAAGATCCCTATTGTTGACAAGAAGTGCCTTATAGTGTCTGGAACAAAAATAATCAGGTATAAAATGCCCCATAGCGCCCCTGCTATGTGGGCCTCATGGTTAACATTGCCCCTGGCCTGTTTGCTTTCGTACATACTGTATATCAGATAAAACACAGCAAAAATAAATGCTGGTATCGGTATAGGGATTAAAAATATGTAAATGCTCTCCAGTGGGAACAAAAAAATAAATGCAAAAAGAACGGCCCCCACAGCACCTGATGCACCCAATGTTGCATAATTCGGATTATTCCTGAACTTGATCACGGATGGCAGGCCTGCGATGACGAGTCCGGAGAGGTATAATCCTAAAAAATATTCGGGACCAAGCACACTTTCCATTATCCTTCCAAAAAAATAGAGGGTAAACATATTCACGAACAGGTGTCCAAAGTCTGCATGCAGAAACCCGGATAGTATCAACTCATACCATGTGTGTTCTCTGACTACCCGGAAAGGCTTCAGATATCCAAACTCTATCATATCAGATATTACGTACAGCCCCATTATAGAAACCGCCGTAGTAATGATAATCAGGTAAAACGTAACAGAAGAAAATAAGTCAAATTCATTCATACAACTAACCACATTACAATTATGGCAACAAAAATAGAGAAGTCGGGTGTTGAAAGCTAATTTTTTTGCACAGGTACCATTGGTTTAACTTGCTTACAAAACCAGACTATGCTTATATTCGTTACTTCTATATTACAGGAGTGACTGTTCTTCTGTCAAAATCCCGCTAATGTTAAGCAAAACAAGCCGAAGTAGCTCAGCTGGTAGAGCAACGCTCTCGTAAAGCGTAGGTCGTCGGTTCAAATCCGATCTTCGGCTCCAATATTAATATGGGGCGCTAACGATAACAGACCGGGCTCGGTGCTTTTTCGGGAAAAGCGCCGGACATTGGCTTAAACCCGGTCAACTCTCTCTTTTTCTGCTCTTCAGCATCCGCTAAATACTTTTGTATAATCTTGTGTACTATTGTCCACTACTCCCTGAAAATACTGAAGAGTTTCACACGGCAGCATCTCTTTTCATTATAAATAATTATTCCCCGGCTTGTAAATAATGGACTTTCTTCGCGATGAAGAATATATTAGCAGCAAACATAATATCGACTACAGGCTTGATCGGAGTGCTAAACAAACTTACATCCATACTTCTTCTGGGGGTTTTAAGTCTTTTCCTGAGTGCTTGTGGAATGACCAGCCGTATCAGCAAGCCGGGAACAATAACCGTGAAGCCAGGAACTAGAGCCGTGGCTGTAGGAAGTAAAAAGGGAGAGATCATAGAAGATGGCGTTGCCAGTTGGTATGGCCCCAATTTCCATGGCAAGCTCACTGCTAATGGAGAAAAATACGATATGTACGCCCTCACCGCTGCACATCGTACATTACCATTCAATACCATAGTCAGAGTATATAATTTAGACAATGGGAAGTCTGTAAATGTGCGTATAAACGACAGAGGCCCCTTTGCCAAAGACCGAATCATAGATCTTTCCAAAACTGCAGCTCAAAAAATAGACATGCTGGGCCCAGGCACTGCACCTGTTCAGCTGTATCTTATAGAGGGAGACCTGGCAGGATCAAAAACAACTAATCTCAAAGTTGCTACCTACACTGTTCAGCTAGGGTCTTTCAAAACAGAAGAACGCGCTCTTAAAGAATCCCTAAAGATAAAAGGTTCCAGAGTTGAAAAAATATCCACCGGTAACGACACCGTCTACAGAGTCTACTATGGGGTCTACGTAGACACAGAAGAGGCCCGGAAAAAACAACTAGAGTTAAGCAGAAATGGGTTTAACGGATATGTGAAACAGATTCAGAACTAACACAGATCCGTTTCGTTTTTGCTGCACCACAAACCGGGAATGTTATACAATTTATACTTTTTCTGAAGAGGAACACATCCTGAAGCAGAAAAACCGGAAACCCGGGAAAATATATATTCCCCTTGTTCTCCGGTATTCCACAGCTAATGCTACTTAACGTTTAGTTTTTCCTGCAGGCTACTCCAGTCGCTGAGAAATTTTTCCAGACCGATATCAGTCAAAGGGTGTTTCAGGAGCTGTTCAATCACACTAAGTGGCATTGTAGCCACGTCAGCGCCCAAGCGGGCTGCTTCGAGCACATGCATTGGGTGACGAATGCTGGCTGCCAGTACCTCTGTTTCATAACCATAGTTTGCATAAATCTGAACTACATCGGCAATCAACTGCATCCCATCGTTCGAAATGTCATCCAGGCGCCCTATAAACGGAGAAATGTAGGTAGCCCCTGCTTTGGCAGCTATAAGCGCCTGTGTGGCCGAAAAACACAACGTGCAGTTGGTACGGATTCCATCTTCTGAAAGGGCCCGTATAGCTTTAATTCCTTCTTTAATAAGCGGAACTTTTACAACTACGTTGTCAGCAATCTTGGCCAGGCTGTGAGCCTCAGTCATAATTCCCTCGAAATCCGTAGAAACAACCTCAGCCGAGACGTCGCCTTCTACAATGTCACAGATTTTGGCTATGTGTCCCTCAAAGTCTTCAACTCCTATTTTTGCACACAGGCTGGGATTTGTAGTGACGCCATCCAGCACTCCCAGGTCATGGGCTTCTTGTATGTCATCCAGGTCTGCTGTGTCAATAAAAAATTTCATATTGGTATTTAGCTTAATGTTTAACTGATTTTGTTCTTAAGATAAAGAATTCTAATTCAATTTTTAACTGCCCCTCTCTCTTTTAATATATACATAATTTTAATACGGCACATCCCAGGTAAGTCATCTTACGGTATTACTTTCGCACTTCCACAGAAGGTTAAATTATAAATAAGCAGAGCAAGGGCACACATGGCGAAACATTTCAAATTATATTCCGTTTTGGAATAAGATTATTTTACTGTACAAGCTCAAAGTACACATATTATAAACATTCCAGGACAGTTTTTAACTGTAATTTATTTTATTAGCAAAACATTTTAGTTACCTTGACTAATAAGCCAACGCAGATAACAGAAAAGATTCCATACATATGAGTAATTCAAAAAATTTCACTTTAGGTTTAATATCAGGGGCGTTAGTGGGCTCTGCCATAGCGCTATTATATGCTCCTGACAAAGGAAGTAACACAAGGGATGTTCTCTCATATCAAATGAGCAAATATCTTGATGAATTGACTCATTTGATTAATAAGCTTTCTAATGAAAAACAGATGATTTCAGAAGCAAAAAAGAAAGGCGATCTTGTCGTAGAAGATGCACGCCAGCGGGCAGAGGATCTGATCAGAGAGGCAGAAAATCTATTGAATAACATTGAAGACACCAAAAGTAAGAAGAGCAAAGCCAAGCCCTAGAGATATAATTCAAACTTGTTTACTCCGTATGGAGCAGGAATTTTATCCTGTCTCTAAAAGCCCTTTTATAAATAAAAAGGCCTCCGTTTCCGGAGGCCTTTTGTTTTGGTAAAAGTTTGAAGAAGCTTGCGTCTATTCTTCTCCAATATCAGCAGCTTCTTTGCTTTCGCCATTCTCTTCTCCATCGGCTCCAAGCGCTTCAAACACCTTTGCCACTTCTTCTTCTCCTTCGTCGAGTTCTTTTCGGGATCCGACGATAAGATCTTCGTACTTACGGAGACCTGTACCAGCAGGCACCTTATGGCCAACCACCACATTTTCCTTAAGACCAAGCAAGTAATCTTTCTTAGCTTCAATAGAAGCCTGGGTAAGTACTTTTGTGGTCTCCTGGAAGGATGCGGCAGATAACCAGCTATCTGTCGACAGCGCAGCCCGGGTGATACCTAATAATATAGGCTTAGAAATAGCCGGTTCTGCTTCTCGGGTTTGGAGCTCATCTTTTCCTTCTTTAATAAGCTCATTGTTAATATCCCGAACTTCACGTCGGTCAAGAATACGGCCCTGCTTAAGGTCGCTTCCGCCGGGATCTGTTACGACGAACTTACCAATAAGCTCATCGTTTTTATTATTCAGCTCAAACCGGTCTACTTTATCTCCCTCCAGGAACATGGTATCTCCCGGATCGGTTACCTCAACCTTCTGCATCATGGTACGCACAATAACCTCAATGTGCTTGTCATTAATTTTTACACCTTGCAGTCGGTAAACCTCCTGAATTTCATTCACAAGGTAAGATTGAACCGCATAAGGGCCAAGAATATTGAGAATTTCCTCTGCAGGAATGGTTCCGTCAGAAAGCTGCTGGCCAGCTTTGACATAATCATTTTCCTGTACAAGGATATGTTTGGACAGTGAGATAAGATATTTTTTCTCATCTGTTCCGTCTTTGCTCTCAACAATAACTTCTTGCTTGCCTCGCTTACGCCCACCCATGCGCACAATTCCATCAATCTCGGATACGGCCGCCGGATCACTCGGCGAACGGGCCTCGAAAAGCTCAGTTACCCGTGGCAAACCTGCTGTAATATCTTTTGACTTACCGGTAGCGCGTGGAATTTTGGCAAGTATCTGCCCGGCAGAAACCCTCTCTCCGTCCTCAACGACGATATGAGTTTCTACAGGTAGAGTATTTTCACGCACTCGGTCGTCGCCGGTTTTAATCATCAGGGTCGGAACCAGTGAACGATCTTTGGAATCGATAATCACTTTCTCCCGGTGACCCGTCTGAGAATCCGTATCCTCAGAATAGGTGACATCCTCGATGATGTCTTTGTACTCTATAACTCCGTCAATTTCAGAATATATGTTAGCGTTATACGGATCCCAGCTGCAGAGTGGCACTCCTTTTGGAACTTTATCTCCTTCCTCAACCAGAAGCTCGGCACCATATGGAATATTGTAGGTAGTAAGGATTTTACCCTCTTCATCTACAATTTTTATTTCTCCTGCACGGCTTAACACCACATTGTGCACTTCTTCTCCGTCATCATATTCAATTACCCGTACGTTTTCGAACTGCACTTTACCTTCAAACTTGGTTTTGTGCGTAGATTCGGCTTCCATACGTGAGGCTGTACCACCCACGTGGAATGTTCTCAGCGTAAGCTGCGTACCGGGTTCACCGATAGACTGAGCAGCAATTACTCCGACAGCTTCTCCCACCTGAACCATAGTGCCACGGGCCAGGTCTCTGCCGTAGCACTTAGAGCATACTCCCCGTTCGGTTTCACAGGTTAGTACAGAGCGTATTTCAACTTCCTCAATAGAAGTTTCGGCTATCTTCTTGGCAATTTTCTCATTAATAAGCTGGTTAGCTTCGCAAAGCAACTCATCAGAGATAGGGTCATAAATATCATGAAGTGATACACGGCCCAAGACGCGATCTTCCAGGCTTTCAA
>CALJMB010000312.1 GCA_937982515.1 uncultured Balneolaceae bacterium | reverse complement strand
GTTCTATATGCCCGGGGTCTCTGTATTCAATAGTCGACACCTTCTCTCTTTTATCCATCCACTGGGTATCGTATTTGTATTGTATCCTTTGATGCTTCAGGTAGTTTAAGGAACGGTGCTTGACGGCTTTATAAAGATAAGACCTGACGGATTCGGTTATATTCAGCTCGGCCCGGTCTTCCCATATCTCGGAAAATATCTCTTGCACCAACTCTTCCGCAACGGCTTTTGACTCTACATACCGCCAGGCAAAACGCGTTAGGGGCAGGTAATACTCCCTGAACAACGCTTCAAATGCCCAATGATCTCCTTGCCCGACAGAGACTATCCACTGAAGTTCTTCCTTTCTGTTCTTTTTCATCCATTCCCACTTAATTCAACAAGCTTTAATAATAGCTTTACAAAGACAGGTAACCCCTTTACACTCTGCTTAATACAAAAATTTTGGACACTTTAAAAATTATATCCTTTTTAGGGCGTGTTGACATGCAACCTGTGAGTGCGAATGTGAGGTGACTGATTCACAAATTACATGGCGCAAAGGGCATAGCGTCCTCCCTATTCACGCTATGCCCTTTACCGTAACGCAGGGATACGCCAAACCCCGTCCGGCTACCGGCGGATTAACCCAAAGGCCGTCACACGTTGAATGCCAACATGCCCTGGGAAATTCAACCCCCGTTAATCACTCCCCCATCCCGGCACCCACTACTCTTTATGTAACTTTACAAACCGCTGTTTTTTTGCTCGGGTTGTTGTAATGTAAAAAGCGGCAACTTCACCATTTTCGTCCCGCTTGAATTCCACTGATCTGATAAACCATCGTCCCGCCAGAAAATCATCGTTCCACACGGGTTTTAAATTAATATCTCCGTGCCGGAAGTGCCGGAACATCAGCTTGCCTCCCTCTGATATTACAGTATATGTTGTATTAAGTTCATCGCTGTAATATTCTCCGAGATAATCTTTGGCTTTATTTAAGCTAAAGGCTGAGTGTTCATTCATTTTCGGAGCCGTTATTTTATTGTATTCCAAATGCGTGACTTTAGCCGACTGATCTCTGCGAAATGTAATGGCCCGTCCGCCATACCCTTCCACCGTAAATACACTGTCGGATACAGCCGTCATGGGGTATTTAGCTTCATCGGTTGCCTGGACCCATAATTGACGGCCTTCGAGCGTGATGTTAAGGTATTTAACCGTGCCCAAATGGTACATGCCTGTATAATCCTCCAGTACTTCAGCCGCTATCTCTTTTTCTTGTGTAGCTGGCCGTTCTTGCCGATCACCTTCTTCGCTGGGCTTTGGTACATATAGTGACGCAATTTCACGGGCAATCTCATAGGCGCTTCTTGGATTATTATTCAACACAACAACAGATGTATTATACTCGGGCAATAGGACCAGGTAAGTAGAAAAGGAGGCCCAGCCGCCAGAATGGGCTATCCACTTTGTGTTACGAAACGTACCGACTGTGATACCATAGGCGTAGGAAATGGTTTTGCCGTTATTCAATACACCTTGTTGATACATCCGGTCAACTACAGGTTTCTTTTCCTCACCGGGATTACTCAGATGCATTACCCATTTGGCAAGATCTGTTGTTGTGGAGTACATAGAGCTGGATCCCAGGGCCGTCAGGTTGTTCGGTGAAACATGGAATTGGCCCTGGCTGTCCTTCCGATAACCACTGGCTCTTTCCGGGATAACTTCCGTATGATCGTCCAGGAAGAATGTGCTGGTCATTTCAAGCGGTTTAAAAATGTTTTTATCCATCCAATCAGCAAAGGATGACCCGGTCACTCTTTGAATTAATTCAGCCAGCAGATTGTAGCCGGTATTTGAATAGGTATATTCGGATCCCGGAACAAAATTTAATGTGTTCTGGGCATAAGCCATCCGGAGGATCTGGTCAAAAGATATAACATCATCAAAAGACCAACCTGCCAGAGGCAAGGTACTTGTCCAATCACGTATCCCGCTGGTATGATGAACTAAATGGCTTATCTTGATTGTGTGCCCGAAATCTGCCAGCTCAGGTATATATTTTCTGATATCATCATCAGCCGAAATTTTACCTTGCTCAATAAGTAATGCTATTGCATATCCTGTAAATTGCTTAGAGAGTGAAGCGAGATCAAATACCGTATGAGGGGTGACAGGTACCTCATGCTCCAGATTGGCCAGCCCATATCCCTTGTTTAAAACTATCTCCCCGTCTTTCACCACTAAAACAGCAGATCCGGGAGTTGAAGCGTCACTCGCCTTGAGGTATATAGCATCTACTTTATTTTCTAACTCTTGCTGTGAAACCTGCGCCCCGGCGATAGAATTTGTTAAAAATAATAGTGCTAATAACAGGGGGTAAATGCTTTTGTTAAATTTTGCCATAATTAACTTATTTAATGAATACCAATCTGGTTTTGCTAAAAAACAAACCAGACTTTATGCTGCCGGTTAATAATAGAGTTAAAATAAGTTCTATACACTTAGTCCCGCTTAATTTAGGAATTTTTAACGTGTCCTCCGGTTAAATGGATGGAAGAGAGCCTACAGGTGTTATTCTAATGGGTGCCAAACGAATCCAATCAGTAAACACGTTATATATGCATGCTATAAAGTTAATTTTTAACAGCCGTTCAAATGCCCCCTTTACATCAGCGAATTATCAGCCTGGTACCCAGCCTTACGGAATTGCTTGTCGATCTGGGGCTGCAAGAATCTATTGTCGGGCGAACGCGCTTTTGCATTCACCCCAGGCAAAAAGTGGAGAGCATCCCGATAATCGGGGGTACAAAGAACCCGCGACTGGATAAGATTGCAAGTCTTAATCCCGACTATATATTGGCCAATAAAGAAGAAAACCGCAAAGATGATATACTTGAACTGAGCCGGACTCACAACGTCAGGCTGACCGATATTTCAACCATCGAAGACGCGCTTATCACCATCCATGAACTGGGAAAAGAACTTGGTGCGGCCAAACAGGCAGGTCAAATGATCAGCCGGATGACTAAAACTCTCGAAAACAGGCCCGATGAACCTCCGCTGCGCACGGCTTATTTCATCTGGAGAGATCCATGGATGACGGTCGGAAGAGATACCTATATCCACGACGTCATGCAGCACTGGAAGCTGACCAATATATTTGAAGATCAGCTGCGTTACCCGCACATAACGCTGCACAGCCTCGCCGACCGTAATCCGGAACTGATACTGCTGAGCAGCGAACCTTTCCCATTTAAGGAAGAGCATGTTGCCGAAGTTAGACGCGCTCTCCCCGATGTACGGATCCTGCTGGTTGATGGAGAGTGGTTCAGCTGGTATGGCTCCCGCATGCTCCGCTCATTTAACAGGCTTAATGTGTGGAGAAAAGCTATTGCATGATTGAAAGATATAAGATGGAGAGATTGAGCCCATGATTCAACCACTCAATGATTCAATAGCTTTAGCGTGAATCATCCCGCAAATTGTTGTACTATTCACTGAATGATATCGTTCGGGTTATTACGAAATATAAAAATCGCTATGCTACACCGATTGCTTCCCATATTGCTGACCTTTCTGTTTTCTGTAGTGTCTTCTGCCACTTTTGCCCAAGAGTGGCAGACTGATGACATTTCGGGCCTTTCTGAACAGGAATTGATTGAGGCACAAACAGCCTATATTAAAGGGCTTGAAGCGTTTGAAAACAGCGACTACCAGCTGGCGTTAGATTTATTGTCAACTGCCTATCTCAAACTCTCCGGGCATGCAGGGGTCAATTATGCTCTGGCTGATGCTTATCTGCAGATTGGTGATCTTTCCAATGCAGCCTATTATGGAAAACAGGCAACCAACCTGGAACCTGAAAATAAGTGGTACCGTTTAAAGCTGGCGAGTATCTACAGAAGTGCAGGCAGGAATCAGGCTACAATTGAAGAATTGAAAGCAGCGTTAACGTATCACCCCCGCGCCACTGACGTGCTTTATGAACTGGCCCAGACATATGCCTCTCACCGAAAACCGCTCCAGTCTAATAGAATATACCGCAGGCTGCTGAAACACACAGGACCCGATATCAATATCCATCTTCAAATAATGCGTAATTTTGAGGGCCTGGGCATGCGCGATTCCGTACTTACTCAGCTTCAGATAATTTCCGAGCTCGATCCGGATAACCTGTCTACCATGCAGCTCATCAGCAACTACTATCTGGAAATGGGAAAGGCCGGCGAAGCAAAGTCTATCCTTAAAAAAGCATTGAAAAAAAATGAGAGGGATCCCAAGACGTTAATTAAGCTGGCGGATATTTTTGTCGGTGAAGCCAAATGGGATAGCGTGGGCACGCTACTGACAAGTGTCATTACAGATCCTATCATCCAAGCGGATGCCAAGCTGACTGTAGCCCAATATTTGCTGTCCCGATACCAACAGGAACCTTCTAACACTCAGCTAAAACAAGAAACACAGGACCTGCTGGACCAGTTTGCCAGAGAGGAACCTGAGTTTCCACAGGCTCATGTTTTAGCTGCCAGTTTTTATGCGGCGTCGCAGGATAATGAGAAAGCGCTTCAGGCATTAGCAAAAACCAATACCCTTATGCCTTCCAATGATACAGCATGGAGGCAGCGTCTTCAACTGCTGCTTATGGAAGGCCGGTATAGGGAAGCTATGGAGATCGGGGCACAAGCGGCTGAACACATTCCGCAGGATCCGTTTATCCTCTATTTCTGGGGGAATGCCTATCTTGCCGAAGGTTTTAACGCAGAGGCGGCTGAAAAGCTTAATAGTGCCTCTGTACTTCCTGCCCGCAAGCCTCTGAAGTCTGCTATCTACAGCTCTCTGGGCGATGCGCTTTCCGGGACGAAACGTTGGGAAGAAGCTTTCGAAGCCTATGAAAATGCCCTCGCACTGGATCCTCAGAACGACGTTGTACTCAACAACTATGCTTATTTTCTTTCCCTTCAGGCCAGGGAACTGGATAAAGCGGAGGCTATGGTGCTGAAAGCACTGGAGATAGACCCGGACAACGCTTCTTATCTGGATACGGCAGGATGGGTGTATTACCACCAGGGAGAGTATGAAAAAGCCAGAAAGTACATTCAGGCCTCTATCGATACCGGCCAGGCCAGTGCAGAGGTGCTGGAACATATGGGCGATGTAATGGATAAACTTAACCAGCCTCAAAATGCTCAGAACTGGTGGCAAAAAGCCTTGCAAAAAGACAGTTCCAGAACATATCTCAAAGAAAAAGTATTAGGTAGCCCGTGAACACAGTTTATCTCCTGAAGAATATTTCAGCAGCATGTTTATTTCTATTAGCTATTTCTGCCTGTTCCTCTACAAAAATTCTTAAAGAAGACGGTTACAAAGCCTCTTCGGACGGTGTAGAAACGGTGATATCAAGGTTGCCCGATTATGACGATACGCTTTCCACAATCAAGGGTAAGGGCAGAGCCATTGTAAGTGAGCCCGGCAACACCGAACGGGTATCGCTGAGTTTCTCAGGCAACCGCGAGCGAAGCCTGGTAGCTGTACAAAATGCCATCGGCATTGAAGGAGGAGAGCTATTAACCGACGGGGATTCACTTCTTATTTATAATAAAATTGACAAATATGCCCGGAAGGTTTCCATCAGGGAAGGTAATTTGAACCGTATTGACAATCTGGCTTCGCTGAACATATTAACGCTTCTGAATTTCACAGTCAGCAGCGAAGACGTTCAAACTATGCTTGAAAACCAGGAACACTATCTGATAGTACTCACATCCGGTACCCGTCTGTTTATCGATAAAGAAACTTTTACCATCCGCCAGGTTCAGCAGCCTGCCTCTTCTACACTGGCCTATTCAAAAATTATTTATGAAGCTTACGGGCAAGTCAACGGGTTCAGGCTTCCCCGCAGAATCACTATCTTTAGCTCTGATGAAGAATCCCGGGTGGCTTTAATGATCCGTTCTCTGGAAATTAATCCCGAGCTGGAAGAACCGACCATAGAACTTCCGGATCATATCACTGTTTATAGTCAATAAACTAACGTAATGAATAGTAAGAACGCTTGATGCAAACGGTTAGTAACACGAAAAAATATTACCTCTTAAAGCAAGGCTGTTGGATTCCGGCTTATCATCGTCCTGCTCTCTCCCTCAGTGATCTGATCCAACCGATAAACATACCGGTGAAGTATTGGATAGTGCCTTTCAGCATTATGTTTCTCCTTTTGTGTTCCATTACTCCTGCGAAAGGACAGGATTATAAGAAGATGCGGGAAGAGATCATCCAGAAACAGAGGAATACGCGCGCTGAAATCATAGAGCTTAACAACCAGATTGATGAGTTCCAGGAACGGCTGAATTTAGCCGAACAGAAATACGACCGCCTGCTCAGACAGTATGAAAATCTCAAGCGTGTTATAGCGCTTCAGGAGCAGAAAATTTCTAAGCTGGAACTGGAGCAGCAGCAAATTCAGGAAGAAATATCGTTAACCGCGCGCGAAATCATCCAAAATGAACAACAGCTGAAGGAGCTGACCGAACGATACGAGAAAACGCTCAGCTATGTATACAAACACGGCCGCGCTTCGCAACTGGCCCTGATCATGTCTTCGGCTTCCATCAACCAGATGCTGGTTCGTTCTCACTACCTGGATAAGTTCGAGACGTACCGTCAGGATCAGGCCCGGCAGTTAAAGGAGACCCGCCAAAGGCTGGTTCAGAATAAAGAGCAGCTTGAACAAGGCAAAGAAAAGAACAAGGCGGTACTCGCCGAAATCCAGGCAGAGAAAGAGGAGCAGATAGAGAAGAGGCGCATGCAGGAAAAGAATGTTGCTATTCTGCGAAGCGACCGCCAGCAGATTCAGGAAAGACTGGGGGAAGTGCAAAGGCAAAAAGATAAACTCAATAATGTACTCACTTCTCTTATCCTGGAAGAAGAGCGGGTTCGTAAAGAGCAGGAAGCGCGTATCCGGCGCATGGAAGAAGCACGCAGGCAAAGACTGGCCGAGGCACAGGCCATTGTCGATGAGGAGGAGCGGGCGCGTGAGGTAGCCCGGTATTCAAAACCCATTCCCAGTGCGGGCTTTATGGATGAGGCAACCCTGAGTGAAATTGAACAGTCTTTCGCCGCCGCCAAAGGAAAGCTGCCCTGGCCTGTAGACAGCAGCACCATCTCCGAGCGTTTCGGACGCCGCCGGCATCCTATCTATGGCACTATAACTCCAAATCTGGGCATCGAAATCGTTACAAAGTCCCAGGATCCGGTTCGGGTTATTCATGACGGTTTAGTAATTGCTATACTGCCCATGACCGGTTTCGGTGACGTAGTGGTGGTAAAACACGGCAAGTTTTTCACTGCCTATGGAAATCTGAGCCGGGTATTGACACGCGAACAGGCCCATCTCTCGGAAGGAGAAATCATCGGACTGGCTGGCGACGAGAATTCTGCCCGGGGCGAGTCGGTCTTTTTCATGGTAAGAGAAAACAACACCAATTTAGATCCCGAAGACTGGATCGTGGAAAAGTGACGCCAGCTTCGTACTGCGTATTACTTATGGCCACCAAATACGGAATTCCAAATATCTTCGGTTATTAATTCCGATATTTAACCCCCCTGAATATTTAATACTAAATCTCATATCTATGGACCAATGGCAGCGCCTGTTTACGTACCTAACCGGTACTATTGTCATCGGATTGCTACTTATCATCTTAACCCACAAATTCCTTCGTTTTGTAAATGAACCGGGTTTAACAGGGCATTTTGTGCTCCTGGCGTACGGTTTTATTTATTTTAATCTGGGCTATGGAATCAACCGGCGTTTTACCATGAAATCCTATAAGCCGCCGGCTGTAAACTACCTGATGTCATTTCTCATCACAGTTCCCACAATGTTGTGGATTTTTACCAAAGATGAAGAACTCGGCGGAAGCCTGATCCTCTTTACCTTAACCATTCTCTTTGGGGTTCTCCTGGGAACATATGCTGGAATTAAGAAAGGAATTGCAAAACGTGAGGTTCTTATCCGGCAGATGTATGAAGAGCAGGAGAAAGGCCTGCCGGAAGATCTGAAAAGGCCTCATGACAAGCTGAGTAAGAATTAAATAAGTGCCCCTCCAACCGATCCGGGCACTGCGAGTGATCGGATCAGTGCGGAAAGGGCTGTAGTCCCGTCTTAAGATGGTTCATGGCGATCTCCGGCTTAAAAACCGGAGCGCCTAAATAGCTCAGTTCCACCCCCCCTCACCTTCTCCGACCCTCAGAGTAAGGCTCTCCGAGTGACGGAGCAGTGCTTACAGAGTGATGGAGCAAGGCTTACAGAGTGACGGAGCAAGGCTTACAGAGCGGCGGAGCAAGGCTCTCAGAGTCTCGGAGCAAGGCTCTCCGGCGCCCGGAGAGGGGTTGTAGGTGTTACAGGGCCGATACTATGTGGATATGGCTTCATTTTACCCGTCACTTCCCATTCTCTGGAACCTGCCCCTTTTGAATGCCGTTAAAGAGTCTGAGTTGCACACACTTCTACATACAAGACGCTGATAATGAATCACTTAGCTTTCCTTACTACAACCCTGTGTATATTCCTGGCTCTTTGGCCCGGGTTTCTTCCCGCCCAGCCGCCATCTTATTTCCCCAATACGATTATGATAAAGTTTGAAACGGATGAGCAACTGCGGGCAGCCCGATCCAGGACGGGTGTAGATCCTCACCAGCATGTCAGAGATTTTTTAGACGGTTACGGCGCCACAAAAATGCAGCCGTTGCTAAGCAACCACACTCTGCAAAACATTAAAACAAAAGCCACTCCCGGTGGAAACGCTTCTCCCGCCGATGGGCTGAACCGAATCTACCAGGTGCATTACCTGTCAAAGGCCGATCCCGTTGTGCTTTCGGCAAAGATTTCTAAAATGCCGGGAATCGAATATGCGGAGCCCAGGTTTATCCGCCACATGCAGGAAATACCAAACGATACCGTTGGCAATGCCTACGGGCGGTTTCATGATTTTGAGCGCGCATGGGATATCACCCAGGGCGACCCGGAAGTGATTATTGCAATTGTAGACGGCGGCGTAGGCTACACGCACCAGGAGCTGGATGAGAAGATGTGGATTAACGAAGATGAGATCCCCGCAGGAATCTTTGACAATGTCGATATCGATGGCAACGGGCAGGTAACCAGCGGCGAAGTGCTGCAATACCTTCAGCAAAATGGCGAAGATTATAATGGCGACGGAAGCATCACCCTGGAAGATGCCCTGCACCAGAGTTCCCCGCTGACAACCGGCAGCGACACCGATGGCAACGGCTTTGCTGACGACTTGTTTGGCTGGAACTTCTGGGTGAGCGGAGGCCTGGAGGGGGGGAATGTAGAATCGGATAATAACCCTATAGAAGATGCAACCTCGCACGGCACCCATGTGGCCGGTATCGCGGCAGCCGAAACCAATAATGTGCAGGGCATGTATGCGGCCGGATACAACGTCCGCTACATGGCCGTGAAAGCGGGCGGCACTCCCCGTAACCCTACAGCTATCGGCTTTGGTTTTGAAGGTATTCTGTACGCCGCTTTGGCCGGAGCGGATATTATAAACTGTAGCTGGGGCGGGACGGAGTTGTCCCGTGCCGAAGAAGACGTCATTGAATTCGCTGTCAGCCAGGGAGCTCTGGTTGTTGCCGCAGCCGGCAACGAAAACACAGGCGAAGTTATATATCCCGCCGCATTTAACCATGTGCTTGGAGTAGGCGCCGTGGAGACGAACGATCGGTTGGCCGGCTATTCCAATTATGGCTACAATATGGATGTGCTGGCCACCGGATCATCCATCCGAAGCACCGTGGGAACCGGCAATGCTATTGAATCCAATTCGGGTACGTCTATGGCAACCCCGGTAGTTTCGGGGCTGGCGGGATTGATAAGGTCGCTGCACCCCGATGTAAATGAATGGCCTCCCCTGCGCATTGCCACACAGATACGGGCAACATCTGTTTCTGTTGGGAACAGCAACCCCCAGCGTTCTGTCTACATGCTGGGTAAAGGGAAAATCGATGCTTACGAGGCAGTCAACACCGAAATGCCCGGGCTTATGGTAGAGTCTGTGCAATTTCTCAATCAAAACGGAGAGAAGCTGGCCCTGGGAGAAGAGGGGTTCATCCACGTAACTATTGTCAATTACGGATTAGCTGCAGGCAACCTTACGCTGAATGTCGAATTGCTGAATGGAGGCAACATCACATTGAGTAATAACACCCTGCAGCCGGGAGCCCTGGCAGCTGGCGATTCCGCTTTAGTTTCCTTCGGCCTTGTTGTTCAGGAAGATTTTAACCTGGAAAGTTATCCCATATTCAGACTTAACTTTGAAGACGCCAACACCGGATACAGCGATTTTGCCATTCTCGAATTTCAAAATATTCTGTTTGACGTAATGGATGCCAACAACGTAACCATGTCGTTTGGCGGGGACGGAACTATTGGGTTCACCCGATTGGGCGACCCTGAAACCGGAGTCGGTTTTATACCGGGAGATCCGGAAGAGAATGAGAATGTGCTCTTTGAAGGCGGGTTGATGGTGCTGGCTAATGGAAAGGTGTTTGATGCCGTCCGGGGTACGGCTGATGAGGTATCAAAAGATTTTCAGCCGGAGCAGGTGTTCAGGACAGAGGTTCCCGCCACCGTGTCTGATGAGGATGGATATGCCCGGTTCTCTGTCGCAGACACTTCCACGGGCACCTTCGCAACCATCGATATGGAAACCTATGCCTTTGTCAATCAGGATATTGGCAATGTAGTATATCTCAAATATACGGTTACCAACACCTCGGAATTTAACGTGATACAAGATATGTATCTGGGAATATTTAACGACTGGGATATAGGCGCAGAACCGGGAAATAACAGCACTTCATTCAATGCGCAAGATAGCATCCTGTATATATATGATGAAGCGGATCAGAATAACCAACCCTTTGTTGCGGCCGCCCACCTGGGCCCCATTTCCAGTATCCTTGCCATTAATAATGCACGGTCGGGACTGCAAGATTCAGTCATCTTTGGATTATATGATGGGTTCACCGACCAGGAAAAAAGCCTTTCGCTCAGGGCGGGAGTTGCCAATACGGAAATTACGGGCAGGGATGTATCGGCTGTAACCGGATCCGGGCCTTATACACTGAACCCACAGGCTTCCGTGGTAGCAGGTTTCGTATACGCTTTTGGAGAAGATGCCGAGGAACTGAGCAGTCAGATAAGAAATGCGCGGCAACAAATGCCCTTTGAGCCTTCTGCTACAGGACTCGCGGTATCCGAGAGAATCCCCCCCACCACACGGCTTTTTCAGAACTATCCCAATCCGTTTAACAGAACTACCACTCTGAGGGTAGATTTGCAGGAAACGTCAAACGTAAAGCTGACCATTTATGACGTGCTGGGAAGAGAAGTTCAGGTGCTCGCAGACCAACAGCTGGAAGCCCGGACCCATATATTTACCTTCACCAACCGGCGCCTTAGCAGTGGAGTCTATTTTCTGCGCCTCAGTACTAATAAAGGCACGCAAACAATTCCGATGACGCTTATTAAGTAGAGGCCGGTTGATGGATGATATCGTAGGCCGGGCAGTTCGCCCAACTCCTTTAAAGCTGAGATAACGTGCAGAGATGTGATAAAGACAACCCCTTAATCCCCTTTGGTATGGGAAGATTTAAAACCATCTCCTCCAACTTCCAGCCTCTAACTTCCAGCCTCACGTCGTCGCGTTCCGTGCCTTTTCTGAGCCTCTTCATTTTGGCGGGAGATTTTCAGTCGCATTTCCCGCCGGTCTTTGGCATGTTCATACCGCTCCTTTTCAAAATCTGTTTCCGGGATAATTTGGGGAACAGGTACAGGTCGCCCATCGGCATCTACAGAAACAAACGTATAAAAAGATGTTGTACAAAGCCGGCGCTCTCCCGTTCGCAGGTTCTCTGCCCAGGCCTCCATAGCCACCTCCATAGACGACGTAAATGCCCGCGTCACTTCGGCTTCGATAACCACCACCTCTCCCAGCCTGATAGCGCTTTTAAATTCCACATTATCCACAGAAATAGTTACTACGTTGCGATTGCAATGCCGCTGTGCTGAAATAGCCGAGCAGATGTCCATCCATTGAAGCAGCCTGCCACCCATTAAATTGCCAAGTGGGTTCGTGTCGTTAGGCATTACCAGTTCATTCATGCGCACACGCGTAGCGGCTACCGTTTTTTTATCGGAATCTGTTGTAATAGGCGGGGTGTCATTAAATCTATTGGTCATCACCTGGTTTTGTTTAACGGTTCTTTATTTACCGGAAGATAATAAAACACGCACAACTTCTGTGATTTCAAAATAATCATGTTTTATGAAAAGTATTAGGGCGTGTGGATATTCAGCCCGGGAATATCCACATGCTCTAATACGTTGTACCCGGTGCGCTAGAAGCTGGGTTTTTTTACCCTTTGCCGCCCCCTACATCCACCGCCGTTGGTTGGACAGGCCCTGAAGGGGACTTTGGGCAAATGCCGGTTTCATAAATATGAGTACCTTCAGGTGTAGTACACCTTAAAGATGTGCTACATCTGGTTCCGGGTACTATCCCCAAAAGCACTCAATCTAATGGCGCAAGCGTCCGCTTGTGTCATCCCCGGTTATCATGCCAAGCCACTGAACATATTGCGGTATAAACTTATGGCATCCAGCCCAGAGTTCCCTTTAGGGAATTAAGGGTTGAATTTTAAATTCTCAACTCTCCCGGAAACAACCCTGCCAGATGCAGCAATCTCTTGTTTGTTCTTAAATGCTTATCTTTGAACTGATTTTAGTCAACCGTTGTTCAACCGATGTGAACAGTAACTGAACATTACATTTTTAACTTCAAATAGCAGAACATCTCTTTTTATGGTTATTATCGTTGGTGCCGGACCTATCGGACTTGCAACCGCCATTGCCCTGAAGCAAAAAGACATTCCGGTTAAAGTTATCGAACGGGGATCTTTAGTAAACAGCATTTACAACTATCCTAAAGATATGACCTTTTTTTCCACCTCCGATAAGCTGGAGATTGGCGGCGTGCCATTCATCTCCCACGGGCCCAAACCCACGCGGCGTGAAGCGATGGAATATTACCGGCGGTCGGCAGAAAGTTACGCTATTGATATTCATCTCTACGAAGAGGTGCAAAATATAACCGGGGCAGATGGAGATTTTACTGTGATAACGAATAAGGCACGTTATGCGGCTTCCAAAGTAGTTGTAGCAACGGGCTTTTACGATATCGCTAAAAAAATAAATGTTCCCGGTGAGGAGCTGCCGAAAGTACGCCATTACTATGACGAAGCCCATCCCTACGCCTGGCAGAACGTTGTGGTTATCGGAGCAGGCAACTCTGCCGTTGACGCCGCACTGGAAACCTATCGGGCCAAAGCCAATGTAACACTGGTTGTTCGGGATTCAGCCATTAAGGAAACGGTAAAATACTGGGTAAAACCGGATATTGAGAATCGCATAAAAAATGAAGAAATCACGGCTTATTTTAACAGCGAAGTAGTGGAGATCAAACCCGAAGAGGTTATTATTGATACGCCGGGAGGCAGAAAAATCATCCCGAATGATTTTGTCCTTGCCATGACGGGCTATCAGCCCAACTTCGAGCTGATGAAACAGTTCAACATCGACCTCACCGAAGATGAAAACAGAATGCCGATATATAATGAAAAGACTCTGGAAACCAACAGAAAAGGCATCTATGTGGCGGGAGTTGTGTGCGGCGGGATGGATACCAGCAAACTCTTTATAGAAAATACCCGTATCCACGCTCAACACATAGCCAACGACATCGATCGCAGATTGAGCTGATGGACCTGATTACGCGGAGATTTGTAACTGCGTTACAAATTAATTATTGGAAATAGCGCAGGCATGGAAACACTCTCTCAAAAGATCCCAACCACTAAATACGTATGGACTACAAATTTATCATAAACGCATAAAAAAAGCAGCCCCAAGGCTGCTTCCATCTGTGCAATCAGTAAATCAGCTTAACCTGTAGATCAAATAAAGAGAGGGTAAGCAACCTACATCACGCCGCTACGACCTCCTACCGCTGCTACCTTCCGGTCCTGACGGAGTTCAGAGGGAGCTGGCTGCGCAGGGCCTACCCTCGAAGCGCCAAATATACGGGTTACATCCTTGTAATAGCAAACAGAATCGTCGGTTATTTCGTTCGAACGCGCATTTCTTTCTTTACGGATCCAAAAAACAGACTCACAAAACCCAATCTACAAAGAGCCAACAGCCCGTTAAGTTGAGAATAACCATGGGAATAGTCCGGGAGGGTCAAACAGAGTGAATGATGTTTTAAATATTTTTACAGAAGGAGATAGGAACTAAACAAATAAATTGATGTATGTCACAGAGGCATGTGAAAATGACATCAAATTATTGTAACATGTGGCATTGTAGGGATCCATAGATTTTCGGGTACATCCTGTCCCTCAAATTAAAACCCATACATTATTTAATGTGGAGCTACGGGGATTCGAACCCCGGACCTTCGCGCTGCCAGCGCGACGCTCTAGCCAGCTGAGCTATAGCCCCATTGAAGAGCCTAAATATAAGGGTTTTTAAAATTAATGCTAACTTTTTGTTAGAATAAAAGAGTATCGTTATTTTAGCGATTCATAAAATCAAAACAGCAGGGCAATAAAGATTTTAAAAAAAAATCATTGCATAAAACACAAACCTTATTAGAGGAGTAATATCATATGAAAAGATCTCTTAATCTTTTACTCGTATCATTCTTGCTTTTCGGAGGTGTCGCGTTGCAGGGTTGTGGTTCCAGTGAACCAGCCACCCAACAACCGGTAGACACCGATGGCGATGGCTTAACAGATGCTCAGGAAGCGGACCTTGGTACAGATCCCAATAATCCGGACACCGACGGTGACGGACTAACCGACGGGGATGAAGTGAACGTATACGGTACCGATCCGTTGAATCCGGATACTGATGGCGACGGACTAACCGACGGGGATGAAGTAAACGTACACGGCACCGATCCATTGAATCCGGATACTGATGGCGATGGGCTAACCGACGGGGAAGAGATAAATGAATATCGCACCAACCCACTGGAAGCTGATACTGACGGTGATGGTCTCAACGACTATGACGAAGTGCATGTACACAATACCGATCCCAATAATCCCGATACGGACGGCGATGGCTTCACGGATGGACAGGAGATTGAAATGGGTACCGATCCTAACGATCCTTCAGATCCGGCCTATCTGAGAGAAGGCGATCTGGGAACGGTTAATTTCGCCTTTGACCGGTCTAATATTGATGCCGAAGCAGCCCGCATCCTTGAGGAGAATGTCCAGCTGTTGATGGATGCTCCCAAGTTCCAGGTACGTATCGACGCCTACACCGACCATGTTGGCGGCGACCAATATAACTTGCGACTGAGTAAACGTCGTGCGGCTTCCGTAACCGACTTCTATATCAAAAACGGTATTTCTCAAGACCGTATCGAGGCACGCGGCCTGGGTAAAGCTCCGGTTCCCTGCATGGATCAGACACCTGAGCAAGGCTGCCGTAAGAACCGGCGCGCCGAATCTATTCCGGTCAGCCCTTACAAGTATCAGCCGATGAATAACTAGGCGTCATTAGCCACCAAGATATTAAAAGGCGAACCTTATCGGGTTCGCCTTTTTTATTGAATGGATGCGAGATGTAACGGGTATATTCGGAGTACTCTCCTCCAACGATAAAACCGTTAAATATGTTAGAAAACCTCACTGCTTTTGGCTATTTTCCATTTTCCCGATCATCAGGTGTACAGACATCAACTTTAATTCAACGATTTTATGATTTCACAACGAGCCCGATCGTTAGCTCCTTCAGCAACCCTTAAAATTTCGGCCAAAGCCAAAGAACTAGCCCGGCAGGGGAAATCCATCGTCTCTCTCAGTGCGGGAGAACCTGACTTCCCAACTCCTCCTCACGTATGCGAAGCAGCCATCAAAGCTATTGAAGACGGATTCCACGGCTATACTATGAATACCGGTACCCCCGAATTACGCGAGGCTATTGCGGCAAAGTTGAAACGGGATAACGGTCTGGACTATGAGCCGAGCCAAATTGTAACCAGTAATGGTGCCAAGCAGTCACTGGGCTTTTCTATGCTTGCACTCCTGGATCCGGGCGATGAGGCCATCATTCCGGCCCCTTACTGGGTTTCATATCCAGAGATGGTAAAACTGGCTGAAGGCACCCCCGTTACCGTGCGCACCTCTTTTGAAAACAACTATAAAATGACGCCGGAACAACTGGAAGAAGCTATAACAGACAAAACCAAACTGCTGGTTTTATGCTCACCTTCCAATCCCACCGGTACCTGCTACACCCGTGAGGATCTTGAGGGGCTGGCAGGGGTTCTCCGGAAACATCCCGATGTATCCATCATCTCCGATGAAATCTATGAATACATCGTGTTTGAGGGCGAACATGTGGGGATCTTGCAGGTTGCACCGGATCTGTATGACCGGACTATCCTCATCAATGGCTTCTCCAAAGGTTTTGCCATGACCGGCTGGAGACTTGGCTACCTGGCGGCTCCTAAGACGTTTGCCGATGCCTTTGCCAAGATACAGAGCCAGGAGACTTCGGCCCCATCGGCTATTTCACAGAAAGCAGGCGAAGCGGCCTACAGAGGTAATCTTTCGGCCGTTGAACAGATGCGCGACCAGTTCAAAAAGCGGAGAGATTATGTTGTAGATGAACTTACCTCAATCGAGGGACTTAAATGTTTCAGGCCCGCGGGCGCATTCTATGTCTTTCCGGATATTTCATTTTACCTGGGAAAACAGACCGAAAACGGACATAAGATTGAAACCAGCACCGACCTCTGCCTGTACCTGATAGAAGAGCACGGGCTAGCCGCCGTACCCGGCGACGCGTTTGGAGAACCCAACGGAATGCGCCTCAGCTACGCATCGTCCATGGATGATCTGCAGGAAGCCATGAAACGGCTTAAAGCCGGGCTGGCAGAGTTAGTTGGATAGGAAACCAGGGAATTGGGAAAAACAGGACATGTGTATTCCTTTGCATTCTACTGTACTTGCTCTGTGGCATAACCTGGACAAGGAGCGAGTCGGCACTCTTGATTTGCACATTATTTCCAGGTATGTAATTTTTACCGGCAATCTCCGTTTGCCATATTTTGCATATCGGAGAAGCCTGAATAAACAGTAATACTCAGTTGATGTTGATATCATGCCTACATACGAATATAAACGTGAAGACGGAACAATCTTTGAAATACAGCAAAGCATTAACGATAAGCCTTTGACAAAGTGTCCTGATACGGGACAGAAAGTAACGCGCATCATCTCAGGAGGTGGCGGGGTAGTCTACAAAGGCGATGGCTGGTACGTAACGGATTATAAAAACAAAGGTACCGGCAACGTCGGCAACAACGACAAAAAGAAAGAAAGTGTACAGTCTTCCTCAGAGGCTAACGCTTCTGTGGATTAGAGAATATTCTGATGTACTGTACCGAATATAAGCAACCGACAATCGCACTGATATCATGTCAATGATACAGTGCTGGAAAAACCCGCAAAGTTTACTTTCTGAAATGACAATATGCTAAAAAATTAGAAACAATGATCAGATCAAACTTTGCGGGTTTACCGTTGACGAGATCCTAATATGTAAATCATTTCCTCCAGTGAGCCAGAAACGGTCAGACAACTATGAGAAGGCGCTTGAACAGTTTGTTCTGCTTTGGGGAGAAATGGCATCTGCCTGGGGTATCAACAAAACCATGGCACAGATTCATGCCCTCCTCTACGCCGAGTCTGATCCACTGGATACCGACACCATCATGCAACGGCTAGACATCAGCCGCGGTAATGCCAATATGAATCTCCGAAATCTAATTCAGTGGCAACTGGTTCACAAAGTACATTTCAAAGGAAACAGGAAGGACTTCTTTACTGCCGAAAAAGACGTTTGGAATATAGTTGCAACCATCATAAGAGAGCGGCAACAGCGTGAGGTAGCTCCCATACGGCAGAACCTGGCAGAATGTCTGAATGTTTTTGAAGCAGGAAACATCGATACACCTGAAGAAAAAGAGTTTAAAGAACGAATTGAGAATTTCATTCAGTTTCTGGAAATGTTCGATCGCTTTACAGCTGCCTTACTCCCATATATTAATAAAAGGAATCTTAACTTTTTGAAGCAGCTGGTAAAACTTGCCGAAATGAAAGAGTCTATCAGAGAAAGAATTTCAGATAACAATGACAACTAAAACAACCCGGCAAATTGGAGATGAAGGCGAGGCACTGGCTGTGGCTTACCTTGAAAGCAAAGGCTATACCATATTGGAACGCAACTATTTTTTCATGCGGTCCGAAGTAGATATCGTTGCTTACGATGAAACGTGTATCATATTTGTGGAAGTAAAAAAACGGGCCAGCAGAGTTTTTGGAAATCCAGAGGAGTTTGTAACTAAAGAGAAGCAAAAGAATTTATACAAGGCCGCGGAAGCATGGCTCTATGAACGCAAAATGGATGGTTCGCCCGTACGGTTCGACGTCATATCAATTGTCCAAAAAGATAACGAGGCACCTGATATTACTCATTTTGAGAATGCTTTCTGGCAGAGGAGGTGAGTGAGAAGCAAAATGTGAAAGATGAATGGGAGATCCGTTCAAATTAGGGCTCCCGGATTTAGAAAATATGATTTGAACATGCTTTGTGTAACTCTGTGTCATCTCTGTGCAGCTCTGTGGTACAGCTGTTACAAAAATGCTCCACAGAGTTTCACAGAGGAAATTCTTGTTTCAACTTTCACCTTTACTTCTCATGATTGTGTTTAATCCTCAAATTACTCTATTTTCTTTTATTGAAGTGTTGTTTCAGCAAACGCTATAGTAACTTCACTATATGAATTTATACATACTAAATCCGCTGCGTTGGCGAAAATCCTTCCTGTTATTGGTGTTGGGTGGGTTCGTGGTTATCTGGTTTGCTTTTATAGATACGTATAGCTTGTGGACACGCTACATCCTGGCTCAGCGTAAATATGATTTAAAGCAAAAGACTGAACAGCTGCAGTCAGAAACAGAGGAGCTGAAACAAAAAGTTAAGGATCTGGAAACAAATCCTGCTCTGTTAGAGCGCATTGCCCGCGAGGAATATGGTATGAAGAAAAAGGGCGAAACCGTTTACAAGATACGCGAAAGAGAGTGAAGCCACTATTTTCGGCTTTTAAAGCTATACTTTATCTCTTTTCCGGCGTGTTATAGATTAGAAGTTTTTAAATTCGTTATGCTGTATAGGGCAGCTACAATCGGCTCTGCATGAATTCATACCTAACATACAGGATCTCAGTCTTATGGCTCGGCCTGCTTTTTTTCTGTATAATGACAGCCCTTATGGCGGGCGCCGCCCATGCACAGGTAGGACAGGATACGCTAAGTGCACCTCCTCCGGGAGGCCAGGCGTCCGGCGCACAAGGTGCTCAGCAAGAAGGCCAGGTAAACTTCCAGGCCAGCGACTCACTTGTTTTTAAAGTCGGGAAAAACAGAGTAGCTACGCTGTACGGCTCCTCCAAGGTAACGCATGAGTCGGGTGAGCTGACTGCAGGAAAAATCTCCCTTAATCTGGACAGGCATCTGGTTAGCGCGAACACACAGACTCCCCATGATACCCTCTCACAACCTGTTTTAACAAGACAAAGCGATCGGGTACGCAGTAACAAGATTGATTTCAATTACCAGACTGAAAAGGGACGTTTTGAAGTTGCAAGAGTTGGAATAGACCAGGGAAACCTTATCGGAACCAAGGTAAAGAATACAACGCCGCATGTTGTATTCCTCGAAGACGCTATTTACTCTACCTGTGAACTGGATCATCCCCACTATTACATTAAGGCCGACCGCATGAAAGTGGTTAATGAAGAGGAGATCTTTTTCACCAACGCCCGCCTCTATATTCTGGATATTCCCTATCCCCTCGTTTTCCCTTTTGGATATCTGCCGGGAAGTTTTGACCGGAAACAATCGGGCCTTCTGGAGCCTACTTATTCCTATCAGGATACTCAGACTCGTGGATACGGATTGCAAAATCTGGGCTGGTTTCAATACTTCAATGATTACCTGACGGGGCAAGCATCCGTAGATATATTCACGACCGGAACATTTTACCTGTCTGCTAATGGGAATTACAGGAAGCGGAATCTCTTCAACGGAAATGTTCAGATTGGCTATTCTAGGGAGCGGGATTTTGAGCCTACTGATCCTGATTTCAAAACAAACGTGCAGAGAAGCATCCGGATTAACCATAATCAGGATTTCTCTCCTTTTGCCAACCTCTCTGCCAATATCGAGCTGCGTACAGCTGATTTTCATAAGCGGAACTCTTATAATCCCAACGAGCGTGCAGAGACAAGTACTTCCTCGAGTATCAACTACCGGTATCGCCATCCGGATAACCTGTACAACTTCAGCATCTCAGCCAGGCAGAACCAAAACTTTTTAACAAATGTCACGCGGCTTTCAGGGCCAACGGCGAACTTCAGCCTCAGGCAGTTTTCTCCCTTTGCCGGCAGCGGTACCTCGCCTACCGGATACTCTCCCTGGTACGAAAATTTATCTATACGATATCAGAATAGCTTTCAGTCTGATTATAATTTCAGTCCTCTTCTTGGAGGAGAAGCCGAGATCAACTGGTTCGAGGCCCTGCTGAGCCCGTCAAAATACCGGGAGGCCACGGGAAATGATGATCATTACAATTTTGGATTCAGACAACAAGCCAATATTTCTATCGGGAGTATTCTGCCCAGTCAGTACCTGAACTTGAGTGCCAGTGCCAATTACACCGAGTTTTGGTATCCTACCTCCACACGAAAGACCTTTAACCCTGAAACCAACCTTATAGAGGAAGAGCAGGTTAGAGGATTTACCACAGCCCGGGAATTTTCTACCGGAATGAACCTTTCCACTACGATTTATGGAATCATGAATAGAAGGATTGGATCCATTCAAGGTTTCCGGCATACGCTTCGTCCTTCTTTTGGCTTCAATTACCGCCCTGATTTCAGCGATGACTTCTGGGGCTACTATAGAGAGGTACAATCGGATACATTGGGTAACACCCAGGAGTATTCGATCTTTGAGAATGAAGTGTTTTCAGGCCCTTCCCGCGGAGAACAGCGTGCACTGACTTTTTCTCTCAGTAATGTTTTTGAGGCCAAACAGGTAAGACGAGACTCCACAGGTGAAAAAAAGGAAAATGTCATCCGCCTGATCGACAATCTCAGCCTGAATACAAGCTATAACTTTGCTGCGGACAGCCTAAAACTCAGTGACCTGAATACCTCCTTTTCTTCCCAGATTATCCCCGGAATTAATCTGCGTGCCAGTGCACAGTTTAACTTTTATGAACGCGACTCACTCGGGCGGAAGATCGATCAGTTTCTTCTTACGAACTCGGGTAAGCCTGTTGAAATGACTAACTTTACCGTAAGCACAAGTTATTCATATAGCCTGGGAAGGGGGTTCAGTGCAGGTCAGACTAATGACGTTCCTTATTATCCGGCGGAGTATGACCCTTACAATCAGCGTATGTTTCATGCAATGGATCCATACTTCAACCACCAACCTGTACAAAGTTTTAACTCTCCTTTTTCGGTTTCCTTTAGCTTCAGGTATAATTGGAGGCTGAATCCCTCTACGGGCGGGTCCACTACCTCGGCCACCATTAATGCCCAAAATATTCAGTTCAATCTTACTCCGAAATGGAGTTTCAGCACAAGCCTGGGATATGATTTTGTGGCAAAGGAGTTTACCCCTTCTCAATTCTCACTTTCACGCAATTTACATTGCTGGAACCTTAATTTTACAATGAGCCCATTTGGCGATTTTCAGTACTATATGTTTAGCCTTAGCGTAAATAGCGGGCAGATAAGCGGCATTTTCCAGAAGTTACCACTGCTTAACAATCTGCAACGCAGTTCCAGTCCGACAGGAAGAAGGCCTGTTGGTTTTTAGCTGGCAGAGGATAAAGTGTAGTTTCAATTATCGTGGAATTCTGAATTCCGAGGTCAGAATGGCGCCTCTTCTGCCTTTTCACTTCTCACTTCTGCCGGTTCTCCAAATACCGAACTACATACTTCCCCAGTACATCAAACTCCAGATTTACGGTGTCTCCCTCTTCCCTATCCCGTAAATTTGTGTGTTCATAGGTATATGGAATGATAGCTACAGTAAAGGTTTGGCCTGATTCTTCAGCAATGGTAAGGCTGATTCCATCTACACAGATACTTCCCCGCCCTACTATCAGATCATCAAATTCAGGGGGATATTCAATCGTAAACAGACGGTCGGCACCTTCCTCTTCAATGTTTAGGATCGTACCCGTGGTATCCACATGGCCTTGTACAATATGTCCATCCAGAAGCTGATCAGGCCGCAGAGAGCGCTCCAGGTTGACAGTATCTCCTGTTTTCAGTACGCCTATGTTGGTTTTTCTTAAGGTCTCCTCTACACTCTGTACATTGAAAGCGCTATCCGTATGGCCGGTTACAGTATGGCATACTCCGTTAATGCTGATACTCTGGTCAATTTTTACTTCGGAGGCAAAATTGCACTTAACAGATATTTCCTTTCCTCCGGCAAAGTCGATCACTTTTTTTATTTGGCCGGTTTCCTGAATAATGCCTGTAAACATAGATTTTTAATCCTTATTAAAGATACCCTGAAAATAATATATCGTCTCCGATCTTCTGCCAGCTATAACTTCGGAATTTAAAAATTTCTTCCATTCGGTTAATGCCCATCCCTACTACCGATCTGGCACCTCCCCCCAGAATTTTTGGCGCTATAAAACATTCTACTTTATCTACCAGGCGCTCTCTGAGCAGAACCGAAGCAAGCTGCTGTCCCGCTTCAACAAGTATGGAATGTATGTTCTGACCAATCAGACTTCGAAAAGCCTCATCCAGATCTGTGTGCCCCTGCTTTTCTCCCACCAACAAAGTTGTGCCTCTGAAGTAGTCGGACTGTAGCATACTCAGCATAGGATCAGCTTCGTTCTCGTATTTTTCACGATTGTGAGTAAGCACTATTGTTTTTTCTTCATACTGATCGGTAAACAAGTTTAACTCGCGAGGCAGCTCCAGTTTTCCGTCGATGACAATACGTTTAGGCTGGCGCCCTTCCACATGGCGTACGGTCAGTCTGGGATTATCCAACAGGGCCGTATTTCTTCCTATCAGCACTGCATCATACCTGCTGCGCCACTCATGAACTTTTATCCTGGCTTCTTCTCCTGATATCCACTTTGAGTTACCATCGGGGGCTGCAATATATCCGTCCAGAGTTTGTGCTATCTTTAAGGTAACAAAAGGCCGATTGTAGAGGTTAGCATGCAGAAAAAATTCATTAAGCTTTTTTGCTTCCTTCTCCATCAGGCCTACATCGACCTGTATCCCTTTGTTACGCAGTTCTCTGATACCTTTGCCATCAACCTTGGGGTTTGGATCTTCCATCGCTACAACTACACGTCTTATTGGAAGTTCAGCTAGCATGGTACTGCAAGGGGGCGTATGGCCATGATGAGCGCAGGGTTCCAGCGTAACGTACACAGTAGCATTTTTAAGGCTCTCTTTATTCTTAACTGACTTCACTGCATTCACTTCGGCGTGAGCCTGGCTATATCTTTCGTGATATCCCTGGCCTATTTTCTTTCCCTGATCTGAGACAATGATACACCCAACCATGGGGTTGGGAGAGACGTACCCCGCTCCCCTATCGGCCAATTCCAGGGCCAGAGACATCCAATGTTGATCAGCGTCGGTATATGTAGGCTTAGATGACAAATTTTATAATTAAAGTTAGAGAGAACCTGTAAAAGGAAACCCTTAACCTTGCAAAAACGTTGCAGATGATTAACGTACGGTGAGCCTCTGGGTGGATATAGCTCCCGGGCAGCATCCAGGTTGCTTTTCCTATTCGATGCAACCGCATCGCCCTGTACAAACGAGCCTTAATTTGCACTAAAATCTATCAGCCGGGAGATCGCCAATCTGCTTATAACATATTACATCTGAGAACTACCGTTGCAAAAGCCTGGATCGATAATCTTTAATACTAGCCTCTGCTTTTAGCTGTTCAAGCCAAACCTGGGCAAATGAGTTTCCCTTCTCCTGGTGTAACTGCTGACGAATTTGCTGACGGGTTGTATTGTTTAGGTTCTCCAGGTCTGCGTCCTGCCTGTTTTCAACCTGAACAACAAATACGGCACTGGTACCCGGAAGCGGATCGGATAGAGAACCTTCTTCTAAACCAAAGATGGCACCTATAACAGCGGGTTCACGGCCTGCTCCCTGAATAATTCCGGCATTCATATTTATATTTTCTGCCGTACCGATTTCCTTACCAGAGGCTTCGGCCAACGCTTCAAGGCTGGAATTTGAGGCGAGCAAAGTTCTTACATCCTGCTCAACTTTCTCTTTTCGCTTATTGTTTAGTACAATGGTCTGAATCTGATTCTTAACCTCATCAAAGGGACGGGTTCCTGAGGGGGTTACTTCTATAACATTAAGTACGATAAATTCACTGGCCAGTTCTATCGGTTCTGAAATATCTCCTTTGGAAGCAGATTCCAGCATAGTCATGACCTGTCTGCTTTGACCCAAACCTGCAATAAACGGGTTCTCTATGGTGGCAAAAGCTTCTTTTATCTCATAACCGCGTCGCTCTGCCTCATTCATAAACCCGTCCTCCTCAGCAAAGAAACTAAAATCATCGGCTTCTTTAGCCATTCTATCGACAGTATTAATAGGATCTGCCTGTATGTTGAAACTCAGAGTAACAAATTTCACCTCATCCCTTGTTTCGTCCAGTTTCTTCAACAGAAAAACATCTCCGTTTTGCCTGATGACTTCACTTACTTCGCCCTCCTTCAGATCCAGCACGGGTTTATACTCATCTCTTAGCTCATTTTTATCTACATAAGCAGACCGGTATGGTGTAACGGATTGATACCGGACCAGAAACAATGAGTCGTTTTCTGCCTCTTTAAAGGCGTTTCGAAGGTTATTCAACTCATTGATTGTGCGAATGGTGTCTTCTCTGGTAGGAGTTTTATCAAAGCTAACATACTGAAAACGGTAGGATTTTTTACGCTCGAAATCGTCTCGATGATTCTTGTAATAATCTCTCAATTCCGACTCAGAGACTGTCAGGCTGCTATCTGCCACATCGGCATACGGAAATCTGACATACGAAATATCGGCTGTGGTATTATTGCGGATATACGTTTGTTCCACTTCGTGATTGCTAACCACCATTGAAGACTGCACATAATTCGTCATTTTTTCCTGGCGGCGTTTTTGGCGCATCTGCTCTTCTATCATAACCCATACCTGACTGTTTTCAGGTGCTTCAATTGCCGCCTGGAGGGCAACACGGTCTATCGTTCCGTCTTCTTTTTGAAATTGCTGACGAATAAACGGATCCGGGCTCTCACCGGTAATCATTTCGACCACCTCCTGATCTGTTACACTTATTCCCAACTGATCCATCTTCTGCTGTATCAATTTGCTGGTTACCAGCTCCTCCCATGCGCGGTCTTCGTAGTATGCTCTCAACTCAGGGGTAACGGAATTTCCGGTCTGACGGGAATACTGATCTATATAGCTGCTTATTCTGCCATTATATTCTTCCAGTGAAACAGCTTCTCCATTCACTTCACCTAAAGAGCGGGGGCCAACCTGGAGGGCATCAAAAATCTGGGTATCAGCCAGCATCCACAGTATGCCAAAGGAGAAAATAAGTACCCAAAGAATTATACCGGTACTTTTTCTCATACTTTCCATTACACCCATGAAATAAACCTCTTATAGCTTCTTTTACGTTACAAATGTATGTTTACAGGGAAGAAATTCTTTCCTTTTTAAGCCTTTAAATATACAAGAACATGATACGAAGAGCAATTAGCGCTTGTGCGAAAGTTTAACGGACGCTGCCAAAGTTTATTCTATACCACTCAATATGCTATGATTTGCAAGGGCATGAAAAAGCTGACCCTATAACAGAAACTGCGCAGACATATCGAGTGAAAACTTAATTAGTTAAAAGACATCGATAAGCCGCATGTGCCGGAGATACTTACGCGGATTCTCATTTATGTTGTTGATAAGAGTCTTCATTTCAACCGAAAGGCTGTCCAGGTTATTATATAAAGAGGGATCATTAACCAACTTGCCCAAACTCCCTTCACCGCTGTCTATTTTGCCTAAAATCCGGTTCAGCATATTACCCGTTTGCTCCATTTCGCTGCTTAACTGTTCTATCTGTTTCAACGATCGGTTCATAGTTACCAAAACACTATCAATATTTTCTTTATTATCAGAACTAATGGTATCGAGATTGGCAAAAAAACGATTTGCGTGATCAATGCTGCTTTCCAGCTCACGACGCTTATTCGTCATTAACAGATCGATTTCGCTGGTGGTATTCTGCAGATCGGTCAGAATACCGCTTATCCTGTATCTGTTCTCTTCGGTGATGGTACTGTTCAATTGTTCAAGTAATTTGTTTAGCTCTCTGAATGAATGCGAAATATCTCCACTCAGCTTCTCGCCCCCACTCTCCAGCGCCTCCATCATTCCACCTCTGTATTCACCTTTGACGATTCCTCCATAATCAATGTTTTCGCTGCTGTTTCCGCGTTCTACTACTATGGCTTTCTCTCCGAGAAGTCCTGTTGACTCCAGATATGCCACGGACCCTTTAGGGATATCTACCCCCAGGTTAAAATTCAGAGCTACCCGAACGCTATCATCGGTAATTAATTCTATCTGGCTTACCGAGCCTACTTTGACGCCGTTAATGTATATATAGTTTCCTGCGGTCAGGCCGTCTACCCGGTCATAATACGAATAAAGAACATGCGACTGCCGGAACAGAGGCATATCTCTCATAGCTCTGTATCCCATAAACGCAACGATTACTGCTGCAATAATCGTTACTGTCACTTTTACTTCGTTACTTACTCTAGCCAATGATCTGCTCCATTTTCAGGTTAAATTTTATATTCACTCGCTGTAATAAATTCGAGTAGCTTTTTATCGTCGCTGCCTGTCATCTCTTCAACACTTCCGTACCACCAAAGCTGTTTCTCTGCCAGAAAAGCCACCTTATTAGCTATCTCAAGTACGCTATGGATATCATGCGTGACAACAATAGAAGTTATACGCAAGCTATCTGCAAGTGAAATAATCAACTTGTTAATCTCATCCGAAGTCTGCGGGTCTAGTCCAGAAGTCGGTTCGTCATAGATCAAAAATTTCGGTTTTAGTACGGTAGCCCGGGCCAATGCAACCCTTCTGCGCATTCCGCCTGAAAGCTCTGAGGTAGCTTTTTGAGCCGAACCGGCCAGGTTTACCATGTCCAGCGCTTCCATAACATTGTCATGTATCTCTTCTTCCGACTGATCCGTGAAGTATCTGAGGGGAAATGCCACGTTCTCAAACGTGTTTATTGAATCGAACAGGGCTGAACCCTGGAAAAGGACTCCGAACTGCTGCCGCATTTTTCGCAGTTCGACGTATTCCAGTTTAAATATATTTTTACCGTCTATAATTACCTCCCCCTCATCGGGATACATCAAGGCGTTGAGATGCTTGACCAGTACCGACTTTCCGCAGCCGGAACGTCCGATAATAGCAATAGTTTCACCCTCTTCGATATCAAACGTGACGTTCTGCCAAATGAGATTGCCGTTAAAACTCTTCTTGAGATTTTGAATCTGAATCATATATCAACTGTTAGAGAATAATAGCTGCCAGTACAAAATCAGCCAACAGAACATAAATACAGCTTAAGACCGTTGCCTGGGTTGTGCCTGTCCCCACACCTTCAGCACCCCCACTGGCATAATAACCCTTGTAACAGGAAATCGAAGTAATTACATAACCGAAAACGAAAGCTTTCAACAAGCCGAAAGAAACATCCCAGGGAAAGAAAAAAGTCCGGGCACCTTCCATAAATTCAGCAGCAGGCAAGGCTCCCGACAGAACCCCCGCCACCACTCCACCCGCTATTCCCGAAGCCGATGCAACAATATATAATACGGGAAACATAATCAATCCTGCTAATACGCGTGGTATAACCAGAAACGTTGCAGAGTTAAACCCCATCGATTCCAGAGCATCGATCTGCTCACTGACACGCATGGTGCCGAGTTCAGTCGCAATACGGGCACCTACCTTGCCGGCTAGGACCAGACTGGTTATAACGGCTGCCAGCTCTATGAGAATGGACTCAGAAACAATGGCACCGATTATTGAACGCGGAATAAAGGCTGCTTCCAGTTGATAGGCTGTTTGAAGTGTCATAACTGCACCGGTAAATATTCCGGTTAGCAAAACAATGGGTAAAGACTCATAGCCTATTTTAACCAGTTCATTCAATAGATTTTTTCTATAAGTACGAACTTCATAAGCAGAACGCATTGCTCTGTAAAGAAGTGAACCATACTGACCAGTTTTTTCTAATACATCCATATATTTAGTTGCGCTCTAATTCCAATATAGAATTGGCCAAATTTATAAGAGGTTATCATTTCACGCGCTTTATTTTTAGGCTATATTAAGAGCCAGCTTTTTATGGAGCAATTATAACAAGCTTTGGTATGTACTTTGAAGTTTTTTGCTTAGCAAACAGCTTTAACAGGATTTTCATGATCATTATTATTACCGGTTATGCCGGGCTCTGATCTGATAGCCAGTGCCGTGTTCTCGCAGATCATGTCTCCGGTTTGCGTGATCTGGAAGTTTCTGAAATAATCTCTCAGGCTACTCAGTTTAGGGCGTAAGGAGCTACAATAACTGCAACATGCTTATCATTTTATTTAACCACTAACAAAAATCGGCTTAAGCAACACATGCAGGTATCCATCCTTACATCACCTTTTAATCGGCAAATACATTAACCGCTGAAAAAGCAGGAATATAACATACAAAACCCGTGATGCTTAATGCTTCTTGATCTTAAAACAGAGACAAGAACATTCTGCTCAACAGACACCTGAATTTCGAGTAGGCTAATATACCAATTGTTGCGGAAAACCACAGTACCAATACCAGCCGTGAAATTACTTTAGAACTGCTTCTATAATAAGTTGCCAAGTAAATCAGTTTTAAATAACGTTATAAAACAGTAAAGCATTTATTATGATTCGTTACCTTACAGCCGGTGAGTCGCATGGACCCCAGTTAACAGGAATTGTTGAAGGCCTTCCGGCCGGATTACCCCTCTCTGAAGATGAGATTGCGTTGCATCTGGCGCGCCGCCAAAAAGGATATGGCCGGGGTGGACGCATGGCCTTTGAAAAAGACAGGGCTGAGATTTTGTCTGGAGTCCGCTTTGGTAAAACAACCGGAGCACCCATTGCGCTTCGTATAGCAAACCGTGCCTATGAAAAAGATGCTGCCAACTGGCCTAAAGTTATGAACAAAGAAGGCAGTGGTGAAGATGTGGAACCAATAACAGTTCCCAGACCTGGACATGCCGACCTGATTGGAGTTCAAAAGTATCGTTATGACGATGTCCGCCCCGTTATTGAACGTTCAAGTGCCCGTGAAACTGCTATGCGCGTGGCATGCACCGCCACAGCACGCATTTTCCTCAAATATTTTGGTATCGAAATCGGAGGCCATGTCACACAAATTGGTAGCATCGGATACGATGATCCCTGGACGGATGTGCGCCGCATAACAGAATCTCTGATAGAGAAAGGCGCCGAAGCTGTATTTAAAGCTGCCGATGAGTCTGAAGTTCGTTGCCTGAATCCCGAACTCACCCAGAAGATGAGAGATGAAATTATTGTCAGACGAAAGGAAGGCAGCTCTTTAGGTGGTCATTATGAGATTATAGTTACCGGCCTGCCCGCCGGGCTAGGCAGTTTTGTTCATTGGGACAGAAAGCTGGAAGGTCAATTGGCCCAAGCTATCATGGGCACGCAGGCCATGAAAGGAGTTGAAATAGGTCTAGGTTTCGAAGCGGGTCGCCGCCACGGGCAAGAAGTTCATGATGAGATTACCTACGAAAACGATACCTATCGGCGCCGCACCAACAGACTGGGCGGACTTGAAGGAGGTGTTACTAACGGCATGCCGCTGATTATAAGAGGGGTAATGAAACCCATTCCCACCATGCTGACTCCAATTAAAACGGTAAATATCGAAACCAAGATGGAATCCGACACTCGCTACGAGCGCTCAGATGTGTGTGCTCTGCCACGTGCTGTAGTAGTTATTGAGAATATCATTGCTCCTGTTTTGGCCAATGCCTTTCTGGAAAAATATGGAGGAGACTCTATAGAAGAGATCCAGGAGCGTTATTCAGGATAAAACCGGCTTTCAATTGCACTCCGTTTTTAGGATGAGTGTTACAAATGATAAATGAAATACGATGGCAACAGATAAAGCTAAACGGCTGGCTGCATACATAAAAAAAAATCCGACCGATTCTTTTTCCAAATTCGCGCTCGCTTTAGAATTTCTCAAAACAGACGATGTTAATAAAGCCCGCATCCTGTTTGAAGATATACGGGTTAATGATCCCGGATATGTTGGTGTCTACTATCATCTCGGCAAAGTTTATGAACTGCTGGGGCGGCTACAGGATGCTAAACATACGTACGAACAGGGTGTTCTGCTTGCTACAGAACGGGGCGATCAAAGAACTACAGCTGAATTGAATGAAATGCTGGCAGAGCTTAAATTTGAAATGGACTAACTTTTTTGTCATTATGAAATGGAATACTATGTACAAGCTGATCCCGGGAATTATTATATGGATGCTGGGTATCTCTGTTTCAGTGATTGCTCAAAACCGAACCCATGTTATTCAGTCCGGCGAAACACTGTATAGCATAGCCAGGGAGTACAATGTTACAGTTCAAAATTTGAAGGAGTGGAATAACCTTCAAACCAATGAACTTAGTATAGGCCAGAAACTCGTTGTGAATCAGCGTTCTTCTGACCGCACTATTACTCATATTGTTAAAGCGCAAGAGACATTATTCTCCATTTCTAAAAAGTACAATGTAAATATTTCAGAAATCAGATCCTGGAATGGATTGTCTGGCAACAACCTGAGGATTGGGCAAGAGCTTGTCATTCATCAGAAAGAAAATGACGATAAGGATTCACAAAGTTCGGGCAGCTCTATTGTGGTAACTAACCCTGCCCAAAGCAATACTTACTATACGGTTAAAAGCGGAGATACATTATACGGAATCGCCCGCGCACATGATATGACGGTAGATGAAATAACCGAACTTAACAATCTCCGTTCTAACACCCTGTCAATCGGTCAGCGGCTAACCGTTAAAGCAAACTCGGCCCCGCCATCGGTTGCAACCTCAGCAGAAGAATCCTTTCCTCAAGGTAAGTTCCTTAGCTACCGTGCCGAGAGCACGCTGAGCCTGGATCAATTGCTGGAGAAATTTCAAATGACAGAAGCTGAATTCAAAGCTCTTAATCCCGAATTTTCTTCAAACAGCCTGCCTCGTGGGAAAAAAGCCACGGTGCTTGTACCTGCAACAATAACTTATTCAAATCCCTATCTAACCAATACAAATCTTCAAAGCCTTGGAGATACGAGGATATCCAGATATAGTGCCTCCGAAGAAGGTAAAACTACAACTAACGGAGAGCTTTATAACGCCAAAGAATTGACGGCTGCCCATTCCAACATTGCTATGGGTACGATTATTTATATACAAAACCCTCAAAACAACAGAGGAGTTTATGTCCGGATAAATGACCGCATTTCGGGAAGCGGATTAAAGCTTTCTGATAAAGCATGGAAAGCACTCGACGTATCCTCATCCAATCCGTCGGTTCAAATCTTTCAGGAATAATGACCGGCTCGGAACGCCCCTCCACTGGATTGTACTTTAAGCAAACACACAGCTTATTATACAGCTATTTAATCAGTTTGCCTCTGCTTTTTTTGTATGAAGCATTAATACTCATCACACAGCCCGATGCCAGTTATGCGGTACGAATATCAGTAGACATATGGATAAAAACCCTGTTTTCCTATTTTAGTACGGACGTTCTCTCCATCACCCTGATTTTTGTTGCCCTGACAGGCATCTTTATTCTCTACCATGAGCGGCATAATCTGCCCAGAATAAAATTTAGCTATTTCATCCTAATGCTTTTGGAATCGGCAGTGTACGCTTTCTTTCTGGCACTTATCATATCTGCTGCCGTAAGTGGTATACTGCAAATGGTCCAGGCAACCTCCATGGAGACACTTACAACCCTGCAACAACTGGCTTTGTCGCTTGGAGCAGGTTTGTATGAAGAGTTGTTTTTCCGTGTCATACTTGTTTCCCTGCTGCTATTTCTGTTCAAGTTTTTTATCCGGAAACAGTGGATAGCCTTTGCCAGTGCAATGATTGTGGCGGCTTTAATTTTTAGCTTTGTCCACTACATCGGTACTTTAGGCGACACTTTTTCCATGAACTCTTTTCTGTTCAGATTTCTCTTCGGACTTGCGTTGAACGGGATCTATCTTTGGCGGGGTTTTGGCCTGGCAGCATGGACGCACGCTATATATGACCTGATGGTTATTGCAGTTTTATAATTATGCCTTCCTTCTAATCCTTCAAAATACATTCACATAGCTGCCGTATTATTATAGCACATATTGCAGAATATTGTACTGCGAACGATGTACGTTAAAATAACAAGTGTGCATGATGGCAGGTACTCAGGCTTGCCGGCTGCATATTGTTAACAAGTAGTTCGGGTTAGAAATATGTTACCAGATACATCAATACTATCTATTAAAGTTTTGGTACCAAATTTGATATACTCGGTGTGTAACAACAATTGCTTAGGAACCATAAGCAAATAACACAGTATCTATAGATGTACGAAATACGAAGAAATACAATAACTCTATTAGCAACTTTAGCTAACTGCCCGGGATGGCCGAATTAACTCAACAAGAAGTACAAAAACAAGAAGACTTTGAAGAGGAAATTATTCCTCACTTAGATGCTATGTACAATTTTGCATTGCGTCTGACTTCCGATCCTAACGATGCTGAGGATCTGGTACAGGATACTATTGTAAAAGCTTTTCGTTTCTTCAGCAGTTATGAGAAAGGCACGAATGCCAAAGCATGGCTGTTTCGTATCCTGAAAAACTCCTATATAAACAACTACCGGAAACAGTCTAAGCAACCAAATCAGGTAGATTACGACGAAGTATCCTCGTTCTATGAAACCATACGTGCAGATCGTACAGACACCTCTGATCTTGAAGACAGAATGTTCCGTGATCTGATAGATGACGATATTTCCAGAGCTTTGGAGAGATTGCCTGAAGATTTTCGTACTGTAGTGTTACTTTGCGATGTCGAAGGCTTTACCTATGAAGAAATAGCCAATATGTTGGATGTACCTATCGGAACCATACGCTCTCGCCTGCACCGGGGCAGAAATCTTTTGAAAGCACAGCTTATAGAGTATGCCGAGCAAAGGGGATATAAAGAATCGGACTAGTGTTATATTAGCTATAACCTTGTCTTATCTTTAGAATGCCGATACTACGGAAGCGCTAAGAGGTATACAGCGGTATATGGAAATAGGATAAAGCGCCGACCTCCCCCTTATACCTACAACAGTGTTGCAACCATACGTTTAGCGGGTCGGTGGCATTCCTTATTATCAAGTACTTACCTCTCCTTCTCTCTCCATCTTTAAAACAATACGTATGGTAGTGCCCTTATTCAGTTCAGACCGTAATACAAAAACCTCTCCTTTATGATAGTCTTCAATAATGCGCCTGGATAAACTTAATCCAAGTCCCCAGCCTCTTTTTTTGGTACTATAGCCCGGCTTGAACACCTCCGAGTGGAACTTCTTTTCTATACCTACCCCCGAATCTTCTATATCTATTAAAAGCTCATTTTCCATCCTGTGAACTTTAACTGAAACATAAGCATTCTTTTTATTTGTCTTGATGGCATCCATAGCATTCTTTATTAGGTTTTCCACGGCCCATTTAAACAATTCAGGATTAACCTTTACGGTTACCTCAGAATGTATGTTCCGCCTCACCCGAACACTCTTGCCCAGCTGAGGCAGCCTGCGCTCCATATAATCTATTACCTGATCCAATATGGGCCCGATACGTTCAGAGACGAGCTCAGGCTCAGATCCAATCTTGTTAAAACGTTCGGCAACCCCACGCAGCCGGGAAATATCGTTCTCTAACTCTTCGCAAATTTTTTTTGTGAATTCATCTCCCCGCTTCTCTTCCCGCAGTAATTCTACCCACCCGTATAGGCTTGAGAGCGGGGTTCCCAGTTGATGCGCAGCCTCTTTCGTCATTCCTACCCACAGGTTAGATTGCTCAGATCTTGTTATAGTTCTATAGCTCACATAGGCAATGCCCAGCAACAACGCCAGCAGACTCAACTGGATATAAGGGAAATACCGTAATAAACGGATGATCGGGCTCTCGCCGTAATAAACATATTGCCTGCGATACTCCTGCCCGTTACCTAAAGTTAACCTGATTTCAATAGGCTCGTGCATACTTGCAAAATATTCGACGAGATCCTGATCAGGTGTCTCCTCTATATCTTTTCTTAAGAGGATTTCCCCGCTTTCGTCTACAATGATAGCAGGTATTCCGGGGCGGTCTTCCCTCAACAATATTTCGTTTGCCACAAAGTTCTGCGAGGTCCGGTCGGCCTCAGCTTCCTCAATTAAATCAGCTATTCTGTCGGGCACTGAGGGGATCTCTCTCAATTGTGATGCTGCCATTAACAACATCCGGCTGATCTCTTCCTGCACGGGATTACTAGTATATTCGACGGCCTTGGCCCACAACTCAATGCTAGAGCGTTCCTGTTTCAATATTTGGTTGATCAAATACTGGTTATAGGCAAATGAGCCGATCCCTATCAGCACAAGCAGGCCGATTAGAACAATATTAATTCTGTTGGAGGTCAGGTATAGTTTCATCCGCAATACTACCCGAAAGCTTTAATGCATGTGATACGGAATAATCTATAAAATTCCATTTAATAACCCGAACAGAAACACGATTAATCG
>CALJMB010000311.1 GCA_937982515.1 uncultured Balneolaceae bacterium | reverse complement strand
TGGTGGATTTCAAATCCACCATTGGTCATTTTTAAATTCACCATTGGTGAATTAGAACACACGTAGGTACGTTTTGTCCAGCCGATGCCTGCGTTGCTTCCATCTTGTCGCTTCTATAGAACGTGAATGCCGCGGATGGGACTGATAAGTACGGTTGATACGGCACAGATCAAGAGGTGCGGACAATGACCGGAACAGCTTCCACGGCCCTTGGTCGCCTGACTACCGGTCCCTGCCATTGCGGCATGGCAACGGCAGGATTCGTATTACAAAGCTTCTTCCGGCTTTACAAGCGGCTGTTTTCTTATCTCCACTATGCGTTCCGGCCGGCCCCTGCGCATGATCTCATCCGGCACCGTATCCATGATTTCATTCTTGAGCACGTCGATAAGCCGCTTTTTTAAAAATGAACGGTGAGTTACCAGGCTGACTTCCCTCACCGGCTCGGGCTTTGCGAATGAGCGAAGCATTGTTCTGGATTCCGGGGGCATATCCAACGTAGTTAGCTCGGGCAGAATCGTGATGCCGCTATTGTGCTCTACAAACTTTTTGAGCGTTTCGATACTCCCCGCCTCATATTTAAAAGAGGCATGCCGCATGTGCGCTTTTTTAAGCTCGCAAAGATTCGCAATCTGGCTCCGGAAACAGTGCCCCTCTTCCAGCAACCAAAGCTGATTTACGTCGATATCTTCAGCCAAAATGTACGTTTTATCAAATAACGGATGTGAATCAGCCACATAGGCAAAAAACTTTTCGTAGAACAGAGGGTGCTCTTTCAGGCTCTTGTTATGTAACGGGGTTACAAGTATTCCCACATCAATGGTACCCGCCTTCAGTTTTTCTTCGATACGCTCGGTTAGTAGTTCCGTGACTATTAACTCTACCTCCGGATAGTCTTCCAAAAAAGGCTGTATAAACAAAGGCAACAGATAGGGTGCCAGCGTAGGAATAATTCCAATTCGTATCTCTCCGGTAATCCGGCCCTTATACTGGTGGACCAGGTCGGGGATATCGCTTACCTCTTTCAGCACCCGGCGGGCCTGGGCTATAATTTCATTTCCAATCTCGGTAGGAATAACCGGCTGTTTGCTGCGGTCGAAAAGAGTAGCGCCGAGTTCTTCTTCCAGCTTTTGAATCATCATGCTGAGGGTAGGTTGCGTAACATGGCACTTTTCGGCGGCTTTGCCAAAATGGCGTAGCTCGTCAACGGCAATAATATACTTTAGCTGCTGCAGATTCATTGATAGATGGGGTCTATGCCCTGATATATATTATCAGTTTTCTTTATTGACAAGAAGTGTAGTAATTACCGGAGCGGATTCCAAGCTAAAGAAATAGATAAGATTACGCTTAAACTTAACTCTGACATGAGTTCGAGATAAGGATGTTGTATAAAAGCGAGGGTAATTCTCCCCCGGCAGCCGTCGGGAGAGTTCTTCGCGTTGCATTTCTTCGTTCGAACTCACATTAATCTAAATACATTTGCCATGAGAAAGGACGAAAACAAAAAGAAACGGCTAACTACAGCTTCAGGGAAGCCCTACGTTGAGCATGAAGACACGATGTCGGTTGGCCCGCGCGGGCCGCTGCTGCTCCAGGATTATATTCTCCACGAGAAGATGGCTCACTTTAACCGGGAGCGCATCCCCGAACGGGTGGTTCATGCCAAAGGGAGCGGGGCCTTCGGTACCTTTACCGTCACTAACGATATTACCAGGTACACCAAAGCCAAACTGTTTTCAGAGATTGGAAAGGAAACAAGGGTCATGGTCCGTTTTTCTACCGTGGGGGGCGAAAAGGGAAGCGCCGATGCCGAACGCGACCCGCGCGGGTTCGCCGTGAAGTTTTACACCGAAGATGGTAACTGGGACCTCGTTGGTAACAACACTCCCATCTTTTTCATTAAAGACCCCAAAAAATTCAGCGACTTCATCCACACACAGAAAAGAGATCCCAAAACCAACTGCAAGAGCCCGACCATGATGTGGGATTTCTGGTCTCTGAACCCGGAAAGCCTGCACCAGGTGGTCATCCTGATGAGTAACCGCGGCACACCCTTCAGCTATCGCCACATGAATGGCTATGGCAGCCATACTTTTTCTATGAT
Organism: uncultured Balneolaceae bacterium; assembly: GCA_937982515.1. GTDB lineage: Bacteria > Bacteroidota > Rhodothermia > Balneolales > Balneolaceae > CALJMB01. The sequence goes on along the minus strand of CALJMB010000311.1, from coordinate 3,467 downwards.
CAATGATGAAGGAGATAAGGTATGGGTTAAATTCCATTTCAAAACTGCCCAGGGAATCAAAAACTTCACCAATGAAGAAGCGCAGAACGTACGCGGGAATGATCCCGACCATGCCCAGCGCGACCTGGTGGAAGCTATAGAAAACGGCAACTTTCCCAAATGGAACCTGAAGATACAGGTGATGACCAGCGAGGAAGCCAAAAACTTTCCATGGAATCCCTTTGATCTGACCAAGGTGTGGCCACACGGCGATTTCCCGCTGATTGATGTGGGGGTGCTGGAACTGAATGAAGTGCCCGAAAACTACTTCGCACAAGTAGAGCAATCGGCGTTTGCGCCGGCTCATGTGGTTCCGGGTATCAGCTATTCGCCCGACAAGATGCTTCAGGGGCGCCTGCTCTCCTACCCCGACGCGCACCGGTACCGGCTGGGCGTCAACTATGAGCAGATTCCGGTGAACCGCTGCCCCTATGCCGTCAACAACTACGAACGGGATGGATTTATGCGGGTGGATGACAACGGAGGGAGCAGCCCCAACTACTATCCAAACAGTTTTGATGACATTGAACTGGATGAAAATGCAAGAGAACAGCCCATGGAGCTGGATTCAACCGTGGCGGATTGGTACGATCGCAACGGCCCGGGTGATGACGACCATTACACTCAACCCGGCAACTTATTCCGCCTGTTGACCGATGAGCAAAAAGAACATCTTATCCATAATACTGTGGAACATATGAAGGGAATTGAGGGTCAAAAGAAAACGGAAATCATCAACCGTCAGCTCTGTCACTTTTTCCGGGCCGATCCCAATTTGGGAATGGGCATTGCCAAAGGCCTGGGTGTGGAGTTCGACGAGTCGATGATGGCCCGCTAGCAAGTCCTGACTATTCTCAATAAAAGAGCAGGCCCGATTACGGGTCTGCTCTTTTTATTGGATGTGAGTTTGGGATAATACGGATTTCATTTAGTTATGTCGGTATAATTGCCCCGGCCTTCAGGCCGGGGATAGCAGAACATCCCAAAACACCAAGGGCTTTAGTCCTTTCCCCGATGGTGAAAGGGCTAAAGCCCTGTCTGGGTTATGGTTCATGGCAACCCCGACTTAAAAGCCGGGGCAATTTGTACTGACATCAAGAAGGCGTTTTGAATCTCTCCCTTGAGGAGAGAGGTATGGTATGAGCAGCTTGCACGGCTACCCTCTAAGTTCTACCAGTACGCCCTATCCCTCCACCTTTAAGAAACGCGCGTTGATGGCCACAATCACCGTACTGGCCGACATCAGGATAGCTCCCACAGCCGGACTTAACACGATGCCATAGCTTACCAGCACTCCCGCTGCCAGCGGAATGGCAAAGGCGTTATAGCCTGTGGCCCACAGCAGGTTTTGGACCATCTTTTTATACGTCGACTTTGCAAGCTGTATGACAGAAACAACATCAGCGGGATCGCTGTCTGTTAAAATAATATCGGCGGTCTCTACGGCTACGTCAGAGCCGGCGCCGATGGCAATGCCTACATCGGCCTGCGCCAGCGCCGGGGCATCGTTCACCCCATCCCCCGTCATAACTACCTTAAGTCCGCGTTGCTGTACCTCTTTAATTTTATTAGCCTTTTCTTCGGGCAATACTTCCGCAAAAAAGTCATCCAGCCCCAGCTCTTCCGCTACATAAGCCGCCGTCTGCCTGTTGTCTCCGGTCAGCATCATGCAGCGAATGCCCATTTCTTTCAGTGTACGGATCGCATCGTATGAACTCGGGCGGATCTCGTCTCCCAGGGCTATGGCTCCTTCCAGCCGGTCGTCCACTAACACGAATACCACAGTCTTCCCCTGTGCCGAAAGTTCTTCGTATTGCTCCCGTGGAAGCTCTATTCCCCGTTCGGTCACATAACCGGGACTTACAACCAGCACCTGCTTTCCCTCCACCGTTCCCTTTATTCCCTTTCCGGTGATGGACTCAAAACCTTGTACCGGATAGGTGGAACCGGCCGATTCCAGTATGCCTTTTGCCAGGGGGTGTTCGGAGTGTTGTTCTACGGAAGCGGCCAGTTTTAACAGCTCCTCTTCATCGTACGTGTTTTTGAACAGCACAATATCGGTTACCCCGAACTTCCCTTCGGTAAGCGTGCCGGTCTTGTCAAATACGATAGCGTCCGCTTCGCGCACCTGTTCAAAAGCTATGCGGTTGCGAATCAGAAATCCGTTGCGGGCAGCCAGGGAGGTTGAGACCGCTACCACCAGCGGCACAGCCAGGCCCAGCGCATGGGGACAGGTAATAACCATAACCGTAACGGTGCGCTCCAGTGCAAAAACAACGTCCTGGCTAGACCAGAATGTCCAGCCGAAAAAGGTGAGGATTCCGGCCCCAAGTGCAATGAACGTCAGCCAGAATGCGGCGCGGTTGGCCAGGTCTTGCGTCTTCGATTTGCTCTGCTGAGCCTGTTCCACGAGGTCTATAACCTGGGCCAAAAAGGAGTCTTTCCCGGTCTTCCTCACTTCAATGGTCAGTGAACCCCGGCCATTAACCGACCCTCCGATCACCTCATCGCCCTTTCCCCTGGAAACCGGTTTGGATTCACCTGTCAGTAGTGATTCGTTGACCGGTGAGTTGCCATCCATGACCACCCCGTCTGCCGGGATCTTCTCGCCGGGCTTTACCAGCAGGCGATCGCCCACTTCAAGCTCTTCCAGAGGCACATCTTCCGTCTGGCCGTCTCCGGTGAAACGATGTGCCTCACCCGGCATCAGCTTTGCCAGCTCTTCGAGTGCGCGGGAGGCGCCTGTTACCGAGCGCATTTCGATCCAATGACCTACCAGCATGATATCCACCAGTGTGGCCAGCTCCCAGAAAAACACCTCTCCCTCTACCCCAAACACCACAGCGGAACTATACACATAAGCCACGGTGATGGCCAGCCCGATGAGCGTCATCATGCCCGGCTCCCGGTCGCTTACCTCCTCGTACAGCCCCTTCAGAAATGGCCATCCGCCATAGAAATAAACAAATGTGGATAAAAGAAACGAAATAAACTGATCACCCTGGAAGTGAAGCGTATCACCCAGCCCCAGGAGATCCTGAATCATGTGCGAGAGCGCTAATATGGGAATCGTTACGATGAGCGATATCCAGAAGCGGCGCTTGAAATCCTCCATCATGTGGCCGTGATGGCCACCGTGGTGAGCTTCTGTTTTCATGTCGTGCTTTTTCTGAGGCTCATGATTATGATGATGATCGTGGCTGTGGTGATCGTGGTTCATGGTCTTGCGCGTTTAGAGTGTTTGGTTATTACGGCTTCATTTGCAGGAAAAGCTGTTACACAGAGATACACAGAGAAGGCACAGAGGGCCACAGAGACTCAGTGAAACTCTGTGTCCCCTCCGTGCCGCTCTGTGTAACAGTTCATAACTGTTAATAATCGGGCTGGATGTTCTTTTTCTGCAGGCGGCGTGAATTGCCAATCACATT
>CALJMB010000310.1 GCA_937982515.1 uncultured Balneolaceae bacterium | reverse complement strand
GCCTAATCCGCCCAAAGACACACCGCACGTTGAATGTCCACACGCCCTAATGTTTTATCTCTTCCTCCTTCAGCAAATGGGAAAAATCTTTCCTGAACTTTTTCAGTTTAGGGGCGATTACTACCTGGCAGTATCCTGCATTGGGATTATTGGCGTAATAATTCTGATGATAGTTTTCAGCCTGATAATAGTTTTCCAGAGGCTGGATTTCAGTGACAATGGGATCTTCCCACAGATCTGAAGCTTCTGTTTTTCTTAATGACTGTTCAGCTATTTCTTTTTGAGCTTCGTTGTGATAGAATATGACAGACCGGTACTGCGTGCCCACATCGTTGCCCTGCCGGTTCAGGGTTGTAGGATTATGAGTATGCCAAAATACTTCCAGGAGTTGCTCATAAGATATCACTGAAGGATCGTAAGTGATACGGGCAACTTCTGCATGGCCTGTATTGCCGGTAGTAACTTCCCGGTAACTGGGATTTTTGACTGTACCACCGGAATAACCCGCCTCTGCCGACTGTACTCCTTTTAGTTCTTCAAAAACCGCTTCTACACACCAAAAGCAGCCGGCGCCAAAAGTAGCTTGTTCAAGTCCATTTAAATTCGGTGTGACTTGTTCTTTATCCATAGATCTGGAGGATTGAGTTTTCAGAGTGACTATTCCCAGCGAAATAATACCGGTTATAGCGAATAAAATAGTTAACGCTTTCATAATAAAAAATTTGGGTTCAGAGTTCCGTACTTTACCGGGAACCGATAGATTAACGGATCGGAGACTCGGTAAACAGCTTTGACGCCTTGTTAGCTAATTCCACCCTCTTCGTTGTCATGTCTATATCAAATAACGTGTAGAAAACGTCGACATTACTGAGTAACGTGGCTAAATATAGTTAATTTACCGACATAATTTTTGCACGTGTCGATTCTGTCGACCTATATTTACACTTTTAGCTATTATTCCCCGCTCAGCAGTTTGTACAGTTTTACATTCAGATAAAGCGTTTCGCGGCCTGCCTGCTTGCTTTTCAGGATACCTGCTTTCTCCAACTCCTTGAGATAGTCGCCGGCTGTCTGGCGTTTGGCAATGCCACTGTCTACCAAAAACTTGATTTTACAATACGGCTGTTCAAACAGTAATTCTATCAATTCTTTTGAATAGACGCGGGCAGGCAGCTTGTGTTTGGCTTCAGCAACCGTTTCTTCGAGTAAGGAGCGTATTCCATCAATTTTTTGCATGGTTTCCCTGGCCGTCGTGTGGACAGCTTCAAGCATGAAAAGAATCCATGGCTCCCAGGCTTTCTGCTCGGTAACCCCGCGCAGCAGCCGGTAGTAATCAGACTTATGGCTGATGATATAATCACTAAGATATAAGATGGGCAGGTTAAGCAAACCCTTCAATACCAAAAATAAGATATTCAGGATACGTCCCGTACGTCCGTTTCCGTCATCAAATGGATGAATGGCTTCAAATTGATAGTGAATTACCGCCATTTTAACCAGGGGGTCAATAGCGGAATCGCCATCGGGTTGACAGATGTAGTGCTCAAGATTCTCCAGCAGCCGGCGGATCCGCTCTTCACCTTCCGGGGGCCAGTAGATAATTTTATTGGTATATGGATTGGCGATAACCGTTCCGGGGGTATTGCGTATGCCGGCGTCATCCTGTTTAATGGTCTGTACCAGATCCACAAACAGATCGGTGGCGAGTGGCTGCCCGGCCAGGGCGTTGAATCCTTTCCAAAGCGCTTCCCGGTAGCGAAGCACCTCTTTGGTTTGCGGGTCATAGCTGCGGTCGCTGGCCGAAAAAGCTTCAAAGAGCCTGTCGTTGGTGGTTATCACATTCTCTATCTCGGAACTGGCTTTCGCCTCCTGGAGAATAATAGAGTTAATCAATATAGACTGATTGGGAATACTTTCGGCCTTACCTTTCAACTCGGCGAGGGTACGGTTGGCTCCAATAGCTGCTTTAAGCACCGCCGGTGTCTCTAATTCGGCCTCCGGCGGAAGCTCCGGCAGATCGTTGTAAGGTTTTTCTCGATTAAAAGACATGTAGATGATTTCGACAGGTTGATATTATATGTCGAAATATAGGAAAAATGTCGACATATGATCGCGTTGTTTGGGTTCATTCAGGGAAGGCCACGAAAACATAAAAGACATCGTGTCAGTGGTGCATGGTCTATCATTGGGCCAGACCATGCTATCCTGAGATATATGGTATAGGCGGGGGCCTGCTTTCCACTATATTTTATACCCCCTGTGCTTTCGTGGCCTCAATACTCCCGGTAGTTAAAAAGGTGCACCCTCCTCCGGGCTGCTCAGGTCAATGGTGGGTTCTTCATCATTGAATGGTACATCGATGTGTGGATTACCATCCTGTTCAATTTTCCATGCCTTTACATCCGTATACCACCGTCCGTTATATTCCCGGCTCTGGATATCAATATAAGCCGTCAGTTGCTCGCCTTGTTGTATCCTGAATGCATCTATTTTATCACCCCACTGGGTAATACACACCTGTTTAGGATATTCACCACTGGTTTCGAGGATAAAATCCTGCTTGCGCCATGGCCCATTTTTCCCTGTTCCCGATTGTTCCTCAAGTATCCTGGTAACCGTTCCTTTAATCTTTAAATCCATGATAATTGTGTTTAATTTTCTGGCAATGAGTGTGGCATGCAGAATACGGATGAGGCCTGTGTATTTCAAAAATGATTTTCTGCGCCTTTTCTAATCTGCCAAAAGCCCAAAATTATGAAGGATATCTTTTGAAGTCTATCCTTCCGAAACATCTAACAATACGTTAACATACATTTGTCTGGTTTCTCTTTATCTTTGGTGCATATGAAATTAAGTAAAATCCATCATTACAATATACACCAGAGGCTGGGTGCAGGGTTGCAGGGCACGGCTTATCTGGCTACCGATACAAAACTGAATCGCCCCGTCGTACTCAAAATCGTGCACGAAGACCGGGCATTCAAAAAACGGGTGCGTCTTAAAATTCTTGAAGAGGCACGCATGGCGTCCGCCATTCAGCATCCGAATGTATGTGCCATATATGAAGTCAGTGAATTTGAAGAGCGCCCCTATATGGTCATGGAGTACGTAAATGGTAAGACGTTGCAGGAACTTATAGAAGAAGAACCTCTCAACATCCGGTTTGCGCTCTCTGTGGGCATTCAGGTGGCAGAAGGGTTAGGCGAAGCCCACCGGATGGGAATTCTGCACCGTGATTTAAAGCCTGCCAATATAAAAGTTACCGAAGCGGGACTGGTCAAAATTCTTGACTTCGGACTGGCCAGGCGGAGAGATAGCCAGGAAGCGAATTCGGCATCTGATATGATGTTTCAGGCTTCCGGAGGAAGTACTCCGGATACATCTCCTTTGGGTGCCGTGGCTTATATGGCACCTGAGCAGTTTGTGACGCTGCGGAGTACGGAACAGTCGGATATATTTTCTTTGGGAGTAATCCTCTACGAAATTATTACAGGGAATCACCCGTTTTGGGTTCCGGAAAGTATGGGCCCCAATGCCTTCATCCAGAGTATAAAAACAACGGATCCCGTCAAACCAGGCAGGTTAAGAGATGATATTCCACCCTCGCTCGAAAAGGTTATTCTCAGGGCGCTGGATAAGCAGCCGGCTAACAGATTCAGAACCGCGCAGGAGCTTGCTGAAGCTTTAAAGACATTGATGAAGAGCCTGGATTTTGAATCCGGTACCGTTCCCGGCGAAAGATCGGCTGTTTTGCCATCGCCCGGAATCCGTTCTGATTCCGAGTCAGGGAACGGCCTTTTTTCAAAACTAACGGCTTTCTTTATGCAGGCCGGAGGCCACGACGTATTGAAGAACTCTATTGCTGTTTTGCCTTTCAAACCTGCAGAAGAAGAGCCGGAAGGACAGAGAAACTTCTTTGGCCTGGCGCTGGCCGATGCCGTAGCGAACAGGCTGGTTCAGAACTCTTCGGTACGGGTCCGGTCTCCGGGCGTTTTTCTTTCACTGATTGGCAAAAATATCGATGAGATACAAGTAGAGCAGAAGCTCAACTCAGAATATCTGTTAACAGGATCTTACTTCCGCTCTGATGAAAACTTTACATTGAACTGGCAATTCCTGAAAGTATCTGATAAGTCATTTCGAACGGGCGGAACGATAAGGGTGCCTTCATTAGATCTCGTGCAGGTGCAAAGCGAAATAACCGATGAAATTGTCCAGACTCTGTTTAACCTTGGCAGATTAGATATAAACAAGCCAGGCAAGAAACCCTCCAGGCCGCCAGAGGATATTTCGGAAGAATACCTGGAGGCAAGGGCACTGTTATTCCGCTTCCTGTGGGGATCGAGTAACCCGGAGGATCTGGAAGAGAGCCGTGAAAAGTTTGCTTCCCTGATTGAGAAAACTTCCAGCTATGCTCCCGCATATGCCGGGTTGGGAAGAGTGCATCTGAACTATGTGACCAACGGTATTGGCGGACACACTCATTTCATGGCGGCTCAGCGCTATCTGGATAAAGCCTTGGAAATTGATCCGGGGAATGTTGAAGCCAAACTGCAGCGCTCATATACCTACTTGTGGCGCGGTGAGAAAGAAAAGGCCCGTTATGATATTCAGTATCTGTTAAAACATTACAGCCATGACGCAGAAGTGTGCATGATTGCGGGTATTATTTTTCAACTGGATGGATTGTATGAGTCGGCGCTCCGGTTATTTGGTATGGCCCTGCAGAATAACCCCTCGGCAGCGCCCCAGGTATATAACCGCCGGGCCCGTATTTACCATTATCTCGGAAAGCTGGATATGGCCTGGAGTGAAGTTAAAAAAGGACTGGCACTGGAACCCGAACATTCGTTGCTCCGTACCACCGAGGGTTACCTCTATTTTCGTTCCGGAGAGTATGAGAAGGGAATACCTATTCTGGAATCGGTAATTAAAAAAGATCCCTCTCGCCGGATTACCTATCCTACCCTGGCTATGTGTTACGTGAAAAGCGGAGACAAAGAACATGCATCCAAACTGATCACCGATGAACTCCTTGCTATATCGGCAACAGACTGCGAAATGGCTTATCGCATGGCTACCTATTGTGTTGTGGAAGGCAACATTTCTGAAGCGCTGCACTGGCTGCGCAAAACAATTTACCTGGGCTATGAAAACTATCCTTGGATAATGGGAAACCCGGCCTGGAAGCCCTTGCATGATAATACGGAATTCAAGGATATCGTTTCAGGTTTAAAGCGGATTCACGAGAGAAATAAAAACCACTGGAATAAGTTTTTATCGAATTACTGGGATCCATAGAAATGGACTTCATCAAAACCCACCCTATGGATGATGCGGAGTTGTTGCGTTCTGGCTGGAGATAGCCTGTGGTTTTGTTGGCCCTTATACGGTTTCGAAACTCTGTCAGTGATAGCGAATCCGGCGCTTTTATACTATGGGGTGTGTTATCGAAAATGCAAATGACAGAGAACGTAGCAGCTGTGAGACTGGGGGCAACGCCCGCATGTAAAAATTAACATATTCATTGAGGTAGGATCGAATGACTGTCTTGCCAAAACTGTTAACACGGTAACTACGAGCAAATATCCATTCTATAACTCAAAAGGCTTGTCAATATGGACATTTCCATTGTAGGCGGACACGGACAAATTGCCATGCTGTTACACCCTATACTCAAAGATAAGGGGCATCACATACGCGGAATTATCCGGAAAGAGGAGCAGTCAGACGATTTGCGCAATGCCGGAGCAGAGCCTGTTCTCTGCGATATTGAAAAAGAGGAAGATATCTCTGAGGCGGTGGGCAAGGTTGACGCCGTTATTTTTGCAGCAGGCGCAGGTCCCGGCAGCGGAGCCGAACGCAAATGGACGGTAGACCGGGACGGCGCCATTAAACTGATCGAAGCGGCAAAGAAGAACGGTATAAAACGATATGTAATGATCAGTGCTATGGGAGTGGAAAAGCCCGGCGGAAACGAGGTGTTTCAAATATACCAGAAGGCTAAAGCAGAAGCCGATGAGGCCCTGCGTACCAGTGGGCTTGATTACACAATTATCAGGCCCGGCCGGTTAACCGATGAGCCAGGCACCGGGCGTGTGAAGCTGGCGCCGGAACTATCCAGAGGGGAAATACCGCGGGCAGATGTAGCCGTTGTCCTGGCTGAAGTACTGGAGGCGCCTGAAACGGCAGGCCATCAATTCGACCTTATTTCCGGGGATATACCTGTTGCAGAAGCCGTAAAGAAAGCCGTACAGATGGCAGGAAGGCATTAAGATAATTCGGTACAGTTGTAGTCGGGGGGGGGATTGCTGATAGCAGAAATAATAGCTGGGCCAACTTTAAAAGACCAGCCAGAGTATGATCAGAATAACCATTACCCAGGCCATTATCTGTACAGACCTGGGCTGCTGCGGAAATTCATATCCACAGATGGGGCAGGTTTTGGCCTCGTTATTTACTTCAACCGCACAGCCGGGGCACTCCTTCTTTTTATGCAGACTATTCAATGTCTCCGGATCTATCGTGCACTTGCGTCAGAAATAATATTTTCTGCCTCACGGGCGAGATCCATTACGGCGCTGGTGTAAAGCTCACTTGGATTATACCGGAAAACAGCTTTTTCAATACTGCCTGTTCTTTTCTTGAAATAAGCCAGGTAATTTGCAACCGACAGAATGTTATTATTCATATCATAAATATCGTCTCCAACAAACCATTTATTCAATGAATAGGGAATAAACTGGGCAAAAGCCATGGCCCCCGCATAACTGGATTTCAGGTCAAACACATCAACGCCATTTCTTTTTACCCAAAGCAGTAATTCTTCAAGCTGTGCTCTGGCAAAATCTGTCCTGTAACCATCCACATACATAGAGACATAGGCGTTGAATGGGTTATAGGTTCCTACATTTACACCGAAATCAGATTCAATTCCTATTATTGCTGCTATGACGTGCCGGGAAATTCCATAGGTTTCTTCAGCTTTCGACAGCTGATCAGCATATGTATTGAGGAAACCTGCAATTTTGTTTCTCTTGCCTTCAAAGCCTAAAATTCTTTTATATTCTTCAAGGCCTGGTGTTCTCCTTTCTGCAGAATTCCTGAATTTGTCTCCTATCCCTTCATGAATAGTAAACCTGGAATCCAGCAAGAGGTTATCTATAGCCAGGTTTTTCTTCTTAAAATAGTTGACAAGGGGCGTAAGGTCATCATGATATTTCGTGTGCAGGATCAATGAATCAGATCCGGTAAAGGTTATTATCCGGGCAATATTCCGGCCAGGTTCCTCTGATACCGAATAGTAATAAGGTGATGAAGGATTACCGTTCCCAGACATAACCAACAACAGCATTAGCAGACAAGCCAAGAGTCCGCCTCTCGTAATAAGCTTCAACATATTTGTTTAGTATTTACCCCTCAATTTAGTTTTCAAAAGCCAATCTGAAGACTGGATGTTCAGATGGTATTATAATGGGCAAAACATCTGTTTATTGCAACACAAAGGCGCATTTTTTATTAAAATAAATTAATTCTTTTCTATTTTTGCAGATATCATATCGATTGCTCCATAAAAACCTGCAAACACATCTGATGTGAAAAGTTAATTAGGAAAAGGCTCCCAAAGCGTTAGCAGAGCGGGTAGACCGATCCGGCTCAGGCATAACAGGATCCGGTAAGGCCAGACCTGCACAGCAGTCTGGAAAAACCATCCATATACCAGATCTGTTTTTAGCTTTAAACAGCCATTTCCGTTCGCTGGCGGAGCATGTGATGTATAGCTCCGGCCTATACTTGTCGGAGTTCGAAACCTTGACAGGGTGTAGACCAGCCCCATCTCTAAATAAGAAGGCAGCTCATGATACTTCTCCATCTGTGAAGTAGCATAGCTGCCTTATAGCACGACCATATTTTTCCCGTATTATTGCCATGCCAAGATCATACTCTCTCTCTCTCTTTCCCTGCTCGTGCATTTGCATGAGCAGGGAAAGAGCAGTACCTGGTATCTGCTTGGAATGAGAGAGGCATAGGGAAGCCGAGAGCAAAGTCTTGGACTTTGTCCCCCTGCAATGGAATGAATTAATGTAAATAGGCTTGTATTAAGTCTAAGGTGAGTTAGAGCTAAGAATGAAGAATCGGCTAAGAGTTGAAAGAAGGAGAAGCTGAAATTAAAAAAGGATTGGCTGATTAACCCGATGGTGCGCCGGTGACAGGTACTGAGCGAGGAGGAAATTGAAATTACTGTAGAAGGGCAGATATAGCGGGGCGGAACCTGTTCGCTCTTTAAAATAGAACAACCCCTTGCAAGTCATTAGCTCACAAGGGGTTGTTGTGCCCTGGACTGGAGTCGAACCAGCACTCCCCGAAGGGAACTGCCCCCTCAAGACAGCGCGTCTACCAATTCCGCCACCAGGGCGAGGGGTGATTTTAAAGGCTGAAAATATAGAACTTTATACCATCAAATGACAAACAAATTCTAAATTCAAATGATTAAAAACCGGAACGGCATCCATTTTGAATACCTGGATTCAGGTTTCGGGATGCGTTTACTATTTCCGGGAATCAGGTATCTGAAAGCTGTTGCTTTACATAGTCATTATCGGGATCCATCTTCTGCGCCTGTTCGTAATAGGTGCGGGCTTTGGTAGTTTGACCGGCACGCTGCATCAGGTCACCCATTAAAATCCAGTTCTCAACATCTTCGGGATTGTTACGGATGCGGTCCAGAAGGTACGTGATAGCCTCGTTAGCCTCATCGTTCATGATCTTGTAGAGAATTAGATTACGATGAGCCGCCGGAGTATCATCCAGATTAATGGCTTTTTCGAAATCGCTGCGGGCATCTTCCAGATTGTCTAGTTGCAGATGAGCAAAGCCCCGGAGATTATAGAGACCGCTTTTTTCCGGATCTATCTCAATGGCTTTGTCAAGCGCGTCCCTGCTCTGTTCCCACTGGTTCAGCTTTTGGAATATCATGCCCTCTAGGTGGTACCCGTCCGAAGAATCAGGTTCCATCTTCTGAAGCCGGCGGGAGATGTCCAGGCTGTGGTCGTAGTCGCCTTCGTTAAGTAGCGCTAATCCTTCTTCAAGTTGTTCTTCAAAATTCATTCTGGGGATCCCTTTTTCGAATTTGAAATTAGAATGATCTCAAAAATAAGAGATTTAAGTATCGAAAACACAAAAACAAAGAACTATTTTTTGCATACAAACGTGCCTTGCGTTAAGTCAGCTATATACAGCTGGTTTCACGCACGCGGAAACCACGGATGAGACTGATAAGCGGGAATGTATATACCTAGTGGCGAACCCAGGCCACATCCGCCGTATCTGTGTTTCACTCTTATGCGCCGGTTGATTATGCACGTACACTAGGTGGATTGAGATTTTTCTTCGGTTATGTCTTCAAACTCAGCCTCTTCGACTTCCTCAAAATATTGCTGACTGTTTGTGTTGCGTGAATGCCGGTGTTTCTGTTCTTGCTGGTGCTGTTGAATATTCTTAAACGTTTGAAAGATAATGCGTGCCGTGCTGCTACTCCTGCTCCTTGAAGGCATGAATAATCTGCTGATGAACTTAATTAGCAGGTAAAGCATAAAAATAAACGCCAGGGTTTTTAACATCATGTCAATCCAGAGTAATATGAATGTGCGTGTTGCCGCGAACGGGCTGGTTAAATATTTGTTCTTCTATATAATCTAAGTGTTTTTGATTACTAACGAAATCTATCTCAGAGGTATTAATGATTATCAGAGGAGATTTATTGTAATGATAAAAAAAATGGTTATAGGCATCGCATAAATCCTGGAGGTAGGAGAGCGTTATGTGTTGTTCGAATGCTCTGGCCCGCTCTTTGATGTTTTCCAGTAGCCGGTCGGCAGTAGCTTGGAGGTAGATGACGAGATCGGGGCGGGCCGAAAGGCCGGCCATGATAGTAAATATGGAATCGTATAGCGCAAGTTCATCTCCCTCAAGATTTAAACGGGCAAAGATGCGGTCTTTTTCAAAAATGTAATCGGTAACCGTCATTTGGTGGAACAGATCTTTATTCAACATATTCTGTTGCTGCTTAAACCGGCTTGCCAGGAAGGCCATCTGTGTGGGGAAAGCATATCGCTCCCGATCCTGATAAAATTTCGGAAGAAAAGGATTGTTTTCGAATTCTTCGAGTATCAACCGGATGTTAGAGCGCCTGGAAATGAGTTTTGCCAGTGAGGTTTTGCCCGCGCCTATGACGCCTTCTATGGCAATAAGCTCAAATTGGTTTTCCATATTACCAGTTTAATTTGGTTTTTTTTATTAACAGTTCCGGAGCGCTGTCAATCAAAACATGGATACTTGTGCCCGTACCGGGATCGATCCAGCCGGCATCAAGTTCCCGCAGGGGAATCAGTACAAAAAGGCGCCGGTGATATTCCGGATGGGGAATTATAAGATTCTCTTCTTGAATCACCAAGTCGCCGCAGGCAATGATATCTAAATCGATGGTACGGGCACTCCAGCGGGGCTGATCGGCAGAGCGGCCATGCGCCCTCTCGAATGCTTTGAACTGTCTGAGTAAAGCCTCAGGCTTAAGCTGAGTGGTTATCCGGAGTACCGCGTTTAGAAAAAAACGGGTGGAGGGCCCTGTCGGTTCTGTCAGATATATGGAAGAGGAGAGAGGTTCCTCGTCGGACAGTTCTCTCAGGAAGTTTTTTGCATCTACAAGGTGTCGGTGTCGGTTGCCGACATTAGAACCGACAGCCACGATTACCTGAGCCATGCCATGGTAACTTCTGAATATTGAGTTTTTGTTTCCAGGGGAGGATTCAGCTTACGTACCCTGACTTCCAGCTTTTGTATGCAGGGAAATGAATTAAACAGTTTTTTGCCAATGCGTTGTGCAAGTGTTTCAATTAACTTAACAGATGGCCCGTGCATGATCTCCTTAACCAGAGCTTCAGCTGCCTGGTAATCTATGGTTGTATCGAGGTTATCTGTAGCTGCTGCGTCAGACAGGTCGAGGCCGAATATGAGATCTACCTCAAAGGTATTTCCTTCGGCACGTTCCTGCTCGTAGTAACCATGCTTGCCCCGGTACTGAAGACCGTTTAGCGTAAGAGTATCCATTTATAGTGATGAGCTATGAGTAGAAAGTCAAAAGCAGAAGGTAAAAAGTAATTTATTTCTGTATCTAACATTGAACATGGAATCAGGGCTTGCCATTGTGTTCGGCTTTGCCCATCCTCTGACAAC
>CALJMB010000309.1 GCA_937982515.1 uncultured Balneolaceae bacterium | reverse complement strand
GCCTGCGCCTGCGCCGTGAGCGTGCCCAGCCATAAGAACCCTGCTAATAAAATCCCGGCGCGTATTGCTTTTACCCTGATCATACGCTACAATTTCCCGTGCCTGTTGTTGCGGAATGTATCCAGTATATGTTTAAAACCGCCGCTGTATACGTGTGCTTCCTGCGCCTGGTGCTTCCAGCTTTCCTTGGCACATTTAAACAGCAGCGTAATGGATTGGCTTGTTCTGCCCAACACCCATACCTCGCCATTGGCTTCCAATACAATGAGTTCCTGGTCCATTCCCAGCGGATGCCGTCCCAGTTCCTTAAAGTAGCTGGGGTAGAGCGTGTCAGACTTTCTGAACCACAGAAAAGCAGCTCCCAGCATAACCACCAGGATGATGAATACGGTCATGGCTCCCCCGAACAGACCGGAAGAACGGCTTTCATCGTCCGGAGACGCGGCCGTTCTGAACCCGAGGCGTCCGGCATGTTCCGCGGCGCTGTCGGGCTGAACAGCCTCGACCGTCATGCCTGTATCCGATATCCTTTGATTCTCTCCATATTCCGATCTGGCCACTACCAGAAGCCATAAAACCAGGAGAATGCCGGATAGTACCAGAACGGAGCCCAGAAGTTTTTTAGGCAGCCTTTCACCCACTCTCCTGTCGGTTCCGTTAAACATCAGACGATGCCTTTCATGCGCTCTTGCCTGGATACAAGGTTAGATACCCTCACGCCGAAATGCTCATCGATGACGACAACTTCTCCGTGCGCAATAGGGAACCCGTTAATGAGGATCTCCACAGGCTCGCCGGCCAGCTTCTCCAGCTCTATGACCGACCCTTTCACCAGCTTGAGGATGTCTCCGAAGAGCATCTCCTTGCGGCCCAGTTCCACGGAAAGTTCAAGCTCAACATCTTTAAGGATATCGATATTGCGCACTTCGTCTTCGTTAACGACGGCAAGATCCTTGTCAAACTCTTCGAATTCCACTTTGTACCCCTTTACAGGATCATTCTGCTCATTACTCATGGTTTTCTTCCTAACAATTTTTTTAGTGATTTTATCCTTAAGATCGTATTGCCTGCTTTCTTTGCCGCCGGTGCCTTCCGCTGTATGGCCGGTAGCGGCGAGTTCGTGCAGTTTGTCGGTCAATGCGTTTACATCCTCCTGCTCCGCCGTGCCCGGCCCGGCATCCTGTGCCGTTTCCTCCGCGTTCGCTTCACCCCGGGCGGTGTTTATAAGCTGCTCAATAACAGCGTCATCGGGCTGCGAAATGGCCACCATCAGGCCCAGTTTGGAGAGGTGTGCCTTTTGTTCGCCCGGCAACACCTCCAGCCGCACGGTGTAGTACTCTTTTTCCTGCAGGCTCTCTTTTATCTGGTGATGTTTTAACAATTCGAGATCTGAAACTTCGGGTTCGATACCGAAGGCTCCGATATATTTTTTAACCGCCTCCAGGAGCTTAAACGAAAAGTCTTTAATCAGGTCTTGCGTCAGTTCACTCAGCCCGCGTTCTTCGATACCCAGTACTTCCTGGGCCAGCCGGGCAAACCAGTCGCCTTCGAAAGATAAGTAACCTTCCACATTGAACCGGCTTTCGGTGAAACGGACGGTAAGGCCTCCTTTTTGGAGCAGTTTGGAGGTGATGTTGGTATCGCACAGGCTGGACGCGGTAACCTCAATGGTATAATGATCGTCCATGACCTCGTGGATACACTGCCCGACAGGTTCATGAACGTGCCCGAAGGCCTTTTCCCAAATGCTCTGTTCCATGATGGTTGTAGTTACCCGTTCTGGTTATCAGACTCTTCCAGTTCCAGTATCTCGTATATCTTAACGGCTCTTTTATTATTAAGCGTACCGGGAAAAGCCTTCATCTTACTGCTGTGGTTGAGCAGAATTTCTATGGGCTCGTAGGTTAACTGATTTAACTTTATGGCATCGCCCCGCTGTAACTGCAGCATCTCGCTGACGGTAATACGCGTTCTCCCCAATACGGCTTTCAACGGAACGGAAACGCTTTTTAGCTCTTTGCGGTACTGCTCGCGTTTCTCGGGAGAGATGTCTTTATTCCTGACCCTGCTGCCGAATTTATGAAAAGAATCGCCGATGGCTTCTTTCAATATGGCGTAGGGGTAACAGATTTTAAAAGGTACCGCCGCCTGACCCACCGTAATCTTATAATCTGCGATAACAGCGGGTTCCACCGGAGAAATACTGTGTATGTTTTCCGGCTTATTCTCATACACATAATGACCGATGGTCATCGCTATATGCGGCTCCCAGATGGCTTTAACCTCTTCAAAAATCTTCTCTACGGTCCGGGAAAAAATCCGTTCCTCAATGCGGCTCAGAGACCTTACGGACTCCAGATCGCTCTCTTTGCTTCCTCCTTGCCGTTCAATGGCATAAATGCAAAATGCAGGATCGAATTCCATGATGGCCCACTCGCCGAATTCCTCTATTTGAAAAATATAATAGGTACCCGGAGAGGCGAGGTCATTCAGATATTCGGAGAAAACCGTCTGTTCTATTTTCTTTAGTTCTACATCTACTTTCAGGCTGAGTGAAGTGCTGAAGATGCGGCTCAGGTTACGCGAAAGATGCTCGTGGATATTCCGCAAGGCCCGGACAATCTCTTTACTTACAAGCTTCGGGTGCTTAAAATCGTAACTGGCAATATCGTAAGAGCTGGCCGCAGTTTTCTTCCCAATAATTTCTGTGACTTCAGCCATATCTTATCTGTTAGGTATATTCGGAATTATAGATTTCATGAAAAAAGTTACTGCATCACGTACTCGGTAAAGAACAAATTCTGGACCGAATTCTTCCCCAGGATATCATTGATCATAATTCCCAGCTCGGTTTTCAGCGTATCGCGCCCCGCCACACTGTTCAGATCTCTGACGGTTTGCCTGGAAAGGACTTCATTGATGCGGTCGCGGATCATCGCGTGATTGGAGTCTAAAGCGGCCCTGGACTCTTCACTATCCAGCTCTAAGCCTATAGATACCAGCAGATACCGTTCTCCATACGTTTCTGCCGGATTGACAATTACATCCGATATCTCGTAGTAGGACGGTCTGGAATCGTCGTCGGTGTTCACCCAGTCGCTTACATTGTAATAATTTTCGCTTGTAAAAAAATAAGCGAGCACAGCCTGAGCCACCAAAAATATGACAACAAGGAAGATTTTTCCGTTACTGGATAAAAACTTTCCCGATTCATTCTCGTTATCATCCGGCTCCTGACCGAGCCGGGAGTATTGTTTAGCCATTGGTCTTTCTCACTATTAATAATTCTCGTTTGTCACGTATGCTACTTCATCTTTATCGGATGCAGTGGTTCCATCCGGATCTATTGTTTTATACCGCACAAATATTTCCACACGCCTGTTTCTTTTCCTGTTCAGCGGGGAATTGTTTTCGAACCTCGGCCGGTATTCACCATAGGACCCAACCTTGAGAAATTTATCCGGTAATTCAGAATTTACCAAAACATATTCCAATACCGAGTTGGCCCTGTCGCTGCCTAATTCCCAGTTCGAATTGTAAAGCCTGGAGTTTTCCGAAATAGGCACATCGTCTGTATGTCCCAGTATTTCAATTTCGGCTATCTCGTCAGACATTCTTACCGACAATTGGTGTAACAGGCTGTTTAATACCGGCTTACCTTCGTCTAGCAGCTCCGCCGAGCCGCTGTTAAAAGTAATAGCCTCTCCCAGAACGATACGGACGCCTTCCGGAAGCAGGTCTACCTTAATCTGGTCTTCCAGGTTTTGCTGCTCTACGGTGCCGCGGAGTTGATTCCAGTGCCGGGCTCTTCTTTTTTTTTGCGCGATTACATCATCCAGGACTTGTACCCCACCCTTCAGTACGCCCGGGTGCCCTTTAAAAGAGTTAATTACCGAAGTAAACTTCTCCTCTTCGACGCCCGGCGTGAGGATATACAATACGATAAAAAACGTCAGCATCAAAGTGATGAAGTCGCTGTACGTTATAAGCCAGTTTCCAGGGCCTCTAGGAGTTCGTTCCATGGTGTGTGTTGTTGACTTACCCAGTTATTATATAGTCGTTCTTCGCGTTGTTTATCGTATGGCCGGCTGTCGTAATATTCAATATATTCAGCTCTCTTTTCGGGAGGCACATAGCTCAGCATTTTATTTTCCATGATGCGCGGGTTTTCTTCATTGACCAGCGACATGATACCGGCCCGCAACATTTCCCGGTGGGCTATCTCATGCCCCCCCAGAAAACGCATCTTTCCGGCAAGGGGACTGAATACCATATTGCCCAAAATAGTACCGTAAAGGGTCGTTAACAGAGCCACAGACAGGCCTTTACCCAGGGAAGAGGGGTCGGAAATATTCTGCAGCATAAGAATCAGGCCGATAACGGTACCGATCATACCAAATGCCGGGGCATATTCGGCCATGCCGTCGAACATTTCGGCACAGACTTGCTGCCTCCGCTTCAGGCTGTTAATCTGATCTTCCAGAATATTATCCAAACTCTCTTTTGTAATTCCGTCGATAGCCATCTGCAGGCCGTCTTTAAGGAAGGGGTCTTCCATGTGTTCAATATCTTCTTCCAGTTTAAGCAGGCCTTCCCGCCTCGACTTCCTGGAAAACATGTTCATGAGTTCTATGTCGGTACGCAAATCTCTGGTGTTCTCTGAGAGGGCATCCTGCAGGGTTCTTATACTGATTAAAAGATCTTCCCAGCTATAGTTAATCAGCGTGGTTGCAAATACCCCTCCCAGCACAATAATCAGAGAAGCCACACTTATAAAGTTGACCAGCGATCCCTGTGTTACTATAGCAACCATGATAAGGGACACCCCCCCCGCCATTCCTAAGAATGTTGATCGATCCATGTACGTATCTGTTACTTTTAAAAAGACACTCTTCCTGTCAGGGAAGAGTGTCTTGGTTTTATGTGGTTAGAGGTCTAATAGAGATAGTTATCGTTTGAGATTGACAACCTCCACCAGCAGGTCGTCAGCCGCACTTATAACCCGCGCGTTAGACTGATACGCCCGCTGCGCGGTCATCAGCTCCGTAAATTCAGCGGCCAGGTCTACGTTAGAACCCTCCAGCGCGCCCGACTTGATGTCGGTTCCCGCCAGGTTCTCGGCCGTATCGATGTTCACGTAGCCAGAGGTGAGGGTGGGGCGGAACAGCCCGCTTCCTTCCGGCTCCAGGCCATGCTCGTTGGCTACGGTAACCAGGGCTAATTGCCCCAGCCGTATATTCTGCCCGTTGTCATAAATACCGTTAATGTATCCGCCGCCGTCGATTTCAAAATCGACCAGCTGCCCCTGGGCGTAACCGTCCTGGGAAATGGCTTTGGCCGTGCTCGTTCCCGAATACTGGGTGAAGCTGACGCCCGCTGTGGGATCGCCGAGGCTTACGTTGAAA
>CALJMB010000308.1 GCA_937982515.1 uncultured Balneolaceae bacterium | reverse complement strand
CCATGCACATGATTGGGCATGACCACACATTGATCCAATACCACATGGGGATGGTGATCCGGAATCTGCCGCCAGAAATGCCAAGCCATGCACCCGGGCACGGACAGGCCTATGATGCCGTCGCGGATCTCACCAAAATGGGGCTGACGATCCCCGGTGCAAATAGTAATAAAATATAACCCTGGATTTCTATAGTCCCACCCCTTCAGGCGGATGGATTTACGATATGGAAGATTTCTCTTTTGCATTTCGGATTATGAATACACGGAATAAAAATTGACAAACGTAGACAGAGCCAATCTACACGCTCCTCCCCACTTAAGAGTTAAGACTAATTGATCATTGTTCACTGCTCATTGACCATTGCCCTCTGCCTTTTCACCTTTCACTTCTCATTCAAGTACGGACACGCCAGAGTACGTCCCTCCATGACTCACGACCGTCAGCTACCCGAATAGTTTTCCCAGCAATCGCTTAGTAGTCAATTCCAATCCATTATTATGTAGGATTTCCAAAACTTCCTGTGCTGATTTGGGCGGATTTGCAAGCTGACTTATCTGCTGCCTGAACGCTTTCATTGCTCTTTCTTCATCCAGATCAATTAGATTTAAAATAAACTGATCGGGATGGACTGGTTCAATATCAAACTCCCGAAGTATATCTGTCGGAAAATCCTTCAGATTAAAAGTTACAATGACATCAGCATTGCAACGTATAGCTGCAGCTAAAACATGGCGGTCATCTGGATCGGGAAGCCTCAGGCTATCTATTAATGTATGATATTTAGTAATCTCAGCATCCCGAAAGGCCCGGTTCATCATCTGTATGGTCCGGTTTAGCTGGCTTGCCTTTAAATCCGGGCGGTTTATAAGAACATTTCGCTTCCATTCTTCCTGAATGGTATCACTCCATTTCGGGCGGTACAACCCCTCTTCCGCCATACAAAGCAGAATATCCCGAACAGGGGCCGGATAAAGCACACAGGCGTCCAGAACAGCGGCCCGAGTGCAACACTTCAGTACCCCATATCTAGTTCCTGGGCCTGTTTTGCTAAATCTGATAAATGCTTGCGGCGCTCTTTAGTTATTTTTTCACGGTACTGTTCCAGGTCTTTCAGCCGGATGCGCCGGTGCGTGCCTACTTTATGATAGGGTATCTCCCCTTTTTCCAGCAGCTTGACAACATGCGGGCGAGATACATTCAAGAGCTCAGCGGCCTGCTGAGTACTCACTTCTGTATCGGAGGGAATAATGGTTATCGCTTTACCCTCGGCCATAAGCTGAACAATGGTGTTCAGAAACCGGAAAGCGGACGAAGGGACCTTTATATGCGTCTTTTCATCTGAAATCTCAATTTCAACCGGTTGATTTTCGGACCGGTGCTTCCGGAGCACTCGCTCCATCGCCTCCAGGCTTTCTTTTGCCAGTTTCTGTTCGTGTCGCGTAGGTATTTGCAGAGTTTCAGCCATAGTATTACTGCTGTTGGAATACGGTTAGTACTATAATGTAGTCAAACAAACGAAATAAACGAAAATAAAGTTTAGCTATACTAAGAATGAGCCTTGATTCTTATTCGTACCCTACTTCTCTCTGACCCCTCCTTCCCACCCAAGTTTCATAACAGATTGATCATTGTTACTGATCACTGTTCATTGCCTTTTCACTCAACGGGCAAAGCGCATAGCAATGTGTTGGGTTTTCGCTATGCGCCCTGCGCTTTGCGCTCT
>CALJMB010000307.1 GCA_937982515.1 uncultured Balneolaceae bacterium | reverse complement strand
GCTGACTTTTCTCTGGCCTATTCCTATAGAAGGGGACTGCTGTTGTTGCGCTAAAGCCTCAAGGAATCTGCAGGACTTTAAATTGCAGAATGACACAAAGCTTTGAGCTATTAACGGAACAATAAATCACTTCCGGTAATTATATACGATATAAGTAAATGACAACAGATGCTTAACGATAAGCAGACTAAAGCGAGAGAATAACTATGCCTATAAAGAAAATTATTGAAGTGATCGCAACTTCTGAAAACAGCTTTGATGAAGCAACACAAAATGCAGTAAACGAAGCAGCAAAAACTATTGACAATATCAAGTCGGTATACATCAAAGAAATGACTGCAAAAGTCAATGATGATAATAAAATTGCTTCGTATGGTGTCAATGCGAAAGTAACGTTCGAGGTAGATCCAGATAGATGATAGAGGCAACTACTCTATAATGCCGGCTGCAGATCCTATGGTTGTGGTACTTTGGCTTCTAAGAAGCCAGCCAGTTCATAATGGTGTCGGAAACGGTGCCGCTCCGCCGCCTGAGGAATTCATTATATTGCTGGGGATCATCTATTTGTATTAACCTTTCCATAAAAGCGCGTCCGGAGCATGGAAACAGGCAGAGAGAAAAGATATTTGCCAGCACCTCCTGGCTGCTTACCGGTGCAATTTCGTAGTTTGAAGCCGCGGCTTTCAGCTGGTTATCAAATATGGCCCGGTCAAAATCCAGGTGCTTCCACATAAGCTTTCCCAGCTTTTCGGGATTTTGATTTAACTCGTTCACAACAAATGCGGTCAATTCCGGACGTGAATGAAACCGATCCAGGGCCTGTCTGATAAATGAGTCAATCTTCTGGAAAAGATCCTGTTCACTTTCCAGTATGTTCATTAAACCTCCAAGCAACATCTTGCCGGCTTCACTGTAAACCCGGTTAAATAGCTTTTCCTTTGTATCAAAGTAGTAGTGAATCATAGCTTTAGTCACCCCCACCTGATCGGCAATTGATTGCATCCGTGCTCTTTCGGATCCCTTCCGGACAAACTCTTCCAAGGCTGCATCAAGTATTTCCTGTTTACGATCTACCAGTTCTTCAGACATTATGTGTAAATATTGATTAGTTAGCACTACAAAAAAACAACACCAGAAACCTAATGACGATTAAGGACATTTACCAGCCGCCTGGCTGACAGACAATGAGCTGTTACTGTATTATATGCTTACCTATCTGTTGTTTGATTTTACCCCTTAAAAAAATTACGTAATTGGTACAACTCCGTTCATAGTCTTCAACTCCTATTGTTTCCGAGCTTGTTTTTACTAACTTAGCGTTATGCGATATCTCTTATATGTCATATTACTTTTTACCGGAATGTTTGTCCGGGAACTGACTCCACAAAGAGAAACCGGGCCAATAGTAGCATTTATAACCGTAGACGGTTCTATTACTCCCATCACTACGAACTATATCAAGCGTGGTATCAAGGAAGCTCGTAAGATGCAAGCCGAGTGCCTTGTCGTTGAGCTGGATACTCCGGGAGGATTGTTAGAATCCACCAAGGATATTGTACAGGCTCTGTTGGATTCTAATGAACTCCCTGTTGTGGTATATGTTGCGCCGGAAGGAGCTACAGCTGCCAGCGCGGGCACTTTTATCACTATGGCCGCTCATGTGGCTGCCATGGCTCCAGCAACGAATATCGGGGCGGCATCGCCCGTACAGTCGGGACCGGGCGGGGGAACCGTTCAACAAGATACGGTAATGCAAAAAAAACTTTTTAACTACGCCGAAAGCTACATTGAAACCATAGCCAACCGCCGTGGTCGTAATGCGGAATGGGCTATTTCTGCCGTGCGTGACGGCGAGTCTATCACTGCAAAACAAGCACTAGACTTAAATGTAATAGATTTGATTGCCGATAACCGGGAGGACCTCCTTGAAAAACTGGATGGGAGGGAAGTAGCCGGCACCCAATTGACAACAACAGGAGCATCTATAAGGGAAATACCCAACAACCTGGCCGAGAACCTGCTTGGATTCATTATCAGGCCCGAGGTAATGCTGATCCTTACGATGATTGCTATTTATGGCATCATAGGAGAGGTCACCAACCCCGGAGCAATTGTGCCGGGTGTTGCCGGGGTCATTGCACTCGTCCTGTTGCTATATGCTTCGGCCGCGATGCCAATCAACGTTGCCGGTTTTGTCCTGATAGGGCTTGCTGTCATTTTATTTATTGCAGAAGCATTCACACCAACCTTTGGACTGCTTATAGGAGGAGGAGCGATTGCGTTTTTTCTCGGCGCGCTGATGCTTTTCCAGGATTTGCCTGAATCAATGGAGCTATCCTGGGCCTGGCTTGTTCCGGCAACCTTGCTGACCACTCTGTTTTTCGTATGGATTGCCGGAGCCGGTATTAAAATACAGTTTACCCAAAGCCGAACCGGTAAAGAAACAATGATCGGCAGGCAGGCAGAGGTAGTAGATAGCATTGATAAACACAGCGGCAGAGTATTTATCAATGGAGAGTACTGGAATGCCATAAGTGAGGAGGATATCATTCCCGAAGGTGAATGGTGCGAAATTGTGGATATACAGGGGCTGACGATGAAAGTACGGCCGCTACGCTCAACCTCAGATGCCGGGGATTTAAGCGGTAGCTCTTCATAACCGCTCTAGATTACTGCAGATTTATTCTAAGCCTTTGAGCCTAAAACGGGTAACCGAAAAACCTATATAAGCTGAAATCATAATCAAACAAAAGTACTATGCAGAACGGTGAAGAATTTATTGACTCTTTAACATGGCTGATCACTATTGTGGTACTGGCGGCAATTATCCTGCCCCAGATGTTCAAGATAATGAGAGAATATGAGCGGGCGGTTGTATTCCGCCTTGGCAAGTTACTTAAAGCCAAAGGGCCGGGCCTCGTATTTTTAATTCCTTTCATTGATAAAATTGAACGCGTCGATATGCGCGTGCTCACTATAAATGTGGACAAGCAGGAGGTTATCACTAAAGACAACGTAACGGTGAATGTCGATGCCATTACTTTTTTCCGCGTTGTAGATGCGGAAGAAGCAGTTATTCAGGTCGAACAGTACATTCATGCTACCTCCATGCTAGCCCAGACCACTCTCCGGAGTATTGTCGGCCAGGTAGAATTGGACGAGTTGCTTGCCAATCGGGATAAGATAAATAAGAGTATACAAGAGATTATCGATCGCCAAACCGACCCCTGGGGAATTAAGGTGGTGTCGGTTGAAGTGAGGGATGTGGTCCTTCCCGAAAACATGAAACGCGCTATGGCACGCCAGGCTGAAACCGAACGAGACCGGCGCGCCAAGGTTATTAACGCGGAAGGCGAATTTCAGGCTGCCGAGCGGCTGGTGGAGGCTGCCAAAATAATCGAAACGGCACCGGCCGCCTTACAACTTCGGTTCCTGCAAACTATGGGAGAAGTGGCCGAGGAAAATACTTCATTTGTGATGTTTCCCCTGCCGATAGATTTTCTGGAGGCATTCAAAAATATGAATGGAAATACTAAGGCAGGTAAATAAAACTATCCAAGGCAGAGGTGAAGAGATATAAAACCGATACTTTCTTTCTCATCTCTGCTTTTTTCTTTCCTATTTTATTTCCCCTTCACACTATGAGAAAGAAAAAGACGTTAGATTCCTTCCGGCCCTGGAATTTATCCCTTTTGTTAAGGCAGATGGCGGGCCTGCAGTAAGCGTAATTTTACTGCATTCTGATTTGGTCTCATGGTACATGGCAAGCGCCTGAGTATATTGCTTATAGGCGCCGATTTTTCCATTATCAATGTAGTTTCCCTGCCAAACAGAGCTGATGCACACATAAAATGTAAAACTACTTAAAAATATATTATTCAACTCATTTTATTTCATCATTCAATTTTCCTTCAGATTTATATCGTTATTTTATACTCTTAAAATCTCTCACGGATAGGTGAATGAGTATTGTAATTAGAGTCATTCGCGTGATAATACGTTTCCATATCAACATAAACCCTGCAAAACCTAATGATCCATCAAAGTATTAAGCCTGTACTGGGCGCAGTGAGTCTTCTGGTAGCAAGTCTGCTCGTAACATCGTGTTCAGGAAATAGCTCAGGTAAAGAGAATCAACTCAGCGACCCAGCCTCCATTCCTGCCGTAGAAGCCGTACAGGCCCGATATGGATCACTCCCTCTTTTCGAACGGCTGAGTGGAACCGTGATTGCCAACAATCAGGTAGTGCTTTATCCGCAAATAAGCGGCCGGATAGCAGAGGTACTGGTACAAAATGGCCAAAAGGTTCAGAAAGGTACTCCCCTTGCCAAGATTGACGACACTCAGTATTTGGAACAGCTTCAACAGGCTGAAGCCGGTCTGCGCATCGAACAAGCACGTCTCAAACAGTCCCAGGCCCGCCTGAATGAACTTGAAGCACGATACAGACGCACTAAGACTCTGGCAGAGAAAGAGCTTTCAAGCGCCCTGGAAGTAGAAACTCTGGAGGCTCAAATGGCATCCGCCCGGGCTGATGTGGAATTGGCCAAGGCTCAGGTTGATCGATCTCAATCAACGGTTGATGAACAGAAAGAGATACTTGAAAAAACTGTTATCCGGGCGCCCATTACCGGTACGGTGGGCCAGCGAAATGTAGAAGTGGGCATGCAAGTAAGTCCTTCTACCAGAATATACACGATTGGAGATCTTGAACGCCTCCGGATAGAGATTATCCTGACGGAAGAAATGCTCAATTATGTTGAAGTTGGCCAATCGGTCCGAATTTATGTAGGAGAAAGAGGAACAAATCAACAGGTCGTTACGGCAGAACTTTCCCGCATATCCCCATTTCTCAATAACATCACGAGAAGTACGGAAGCTGAGATCGACTTGATCAATATAGACACCAACCTGAAGCCGGGTATGTTTGTACCGGTTGATATTCTGTACGGGGAAAGCCGGCAATCTACTCTGATACCAACCAGCGCTATTTATACGAATCCAAACTCTGGCCGTGAAGGAGTTTTTGTAGCTACCTCTCTGAGTAAGGAGGTTGAACCGGCTGAGCAAAACGAATCCGACACCCTGCCCCCTCTTACCGAACCCATTGATGTACAATTCAAACCCATAGAGGTGATTGCCCGCGGACAAATGGAAGTCGGCGTATCAGGTATAGAACCGGGAACCTGGATTGTCACCATAGGCCAGGATTTACTTGCTGTTGGCCGCAATCAGGCTCGCATCCGCACTAGTTCCTGGGATCGTATTTTAACGCTTCAGGAACTGCAACGACAGGACTTGCTAAAACAGGTTCTTGAAAGCGGGGATGAGCAAAACCAAAGCCAGTAACCAGTATTGTCCACTCTACTTTAACTACTATGTCTCTTACTACTACTTCTGTTGAACGACCGGTAGCAACGACGATGATATTTTTGATTATCATCGTGTTAGGAGTTATATCTTTCAGATATTTGCCTGTTGACTTGCTTCCTCCCGTTGAATATCCCCAGCTTTCCGTAAATGTCGAGTATCCCAACGTAGGGCCCGAAGAGATCGAGCAAATTATTACAATGCCGATTGAAAATACTATTGCCGGTGTACCCGGGGTGGAACGCGTTCGCGCTTCATCAATGGAGGGACGCAGCCGTGTTACACTGGAATTTGCTCAGGGAACCGATATCGATGTTGCTGCCAATGACGTTCGTGCCGCCCTGGATCGCGTTCGCGATGATCTGCCCCCTGAAGCGGAACCGCCCAGGATCTGGAAATTTGATCCCAATAATTTCCCTGTTGTTATTGTAGGAGCCAGTTCACCCATGGACCTGCAGGAACTTACGCAGATTCTGGAGCGGGAAGTTACCAAGCGATTTGAACAAATTCCGGGTGTCGGGTCTATTGATGTGTGGGGTGGAATTTACAAAGAAGTGCATGTCGAGCTCAAGCGTGACCGGCTTATTGCCAGCGGCCTTTCTGCGGCAGAGGTTCGGCAAGCTATAGCCAGTGAAAATGTTAATTTGCCAGGTGGCAACGTAAACTCTGGCGTCAAGCAGCTGTACGTACGTACTCTCGGCGAGTTTGAGTCATTGGATCAAATTGCCAATACTATCATTACCATAATAGATGGTATGCCCATACGGGTAAAAGACGTTGCTGAGGTGAAATGGGGTTATGAAGATCTGAATCGCATGGTTACCATTGATGGCAAACCCATGGTTCGTTTCGGTATCAGAAAACAGTCCGGAGCCAA
>CALJMB010000306.1 GCA_937982515.1 uncultured Balneolaceae bacterium | reverse complement strand
GGTAGTGTACAGCCGATGATTGGCACTTCCCCGAATTGGCAAACACTTCGCTCAATCTCCCGCGAACACCTCTCTTTGACAGGTCAGGAGATCTCTCAACTTCTCAAACACCTCTCTCTGGCAGATTAGGAGATCTCTTAACCTTCTAAACAGCTCTTCGAAGCTGTCAAACACTTCTCATTATCTAGCTGAGAGAGGTGTTTATCGACTAAATACTTCTCCAAGACTACCTGAGAGAAGTGTTATGCTAATGAACACCCCTGTTTTAGTATGCAGAAAAGAAAATTACTTATTAATTCAGGATGTACAGATCAAATTCAGCCGCTCAATACGTTACTTTAATAGCTATGTATAACCATTTTTAAGCCCGTCTTCGATGCCCTAATGAAGGTTGCTCTATAGCCTCTGCCTGTTATCAGTTTTCATCTTTCTCTGGCTTCCAGCCGCTGATCTCTATATGCCTGGTTTTTCCTTCGGCATCAGTGAAGACCAGCCGGTCTGTCAGATCTGCTCTTTCCGATTTTTGGGTTAGCAGGCCGGACATCCGGATAATCCGGCCTCTGATCACCACCCGGTTATTACTTCTGTCTGAAATAGTTGCCGGAAAGGATTTTCTGTTACTGCGGACAATATACTGAGGCACATATCCTTCCGGCCAGTTCCGTACGGTCACAGCCAGGTCCGTTCCCTGCTCGGGAATATCCGACCCCGCCCGGGGCGGCTCGGTCCAACGCTTAAAAGTGGCGTCTGTTACTTCCATCTTTTTATCATTTCCCGTTACTTTGCCCGTTGAAGAACATCCTGGGATAAATGTTAAGGAAACAAACAAGATAAAGATTACTTTCATGATATAGACCCTTGTCTTATTCTATACAAAAGCTCCTGCTAACTGACGGTTAACTTAAGAATTAAGTATGAAACATCTGAATTACCTATCGGCCCTTCTGTTTATTTTTTTGTTATCAGCCTGTGGTGACTCCGGCCCTACCAATTCCACCGCGGATATTGACAAAGCCCCTTCAGAAAGACTGTTTGTCTGGAATGCCATGAACTTCTGGTATTATTGGCAGAGTGACATCCCTCACTTGTCGGAAAGCTACTTTGAAGATGAAGAGACTTTCCATGCGTATTTAAACAGTTTTAGTAATACAGAGGATCTTTTTGAGGATCTGCAATACACCGGAGATGATTTCTCTTTCTTTATCGAAAACTATGAAGAGTTCGAAAAAAGTCTACAGGGCACTTCAATGTCTTTTGGCTTTGAGTTCGGATTGGTGCCAATAACCAGTACAGGCAATGAGCTGATAGGGTATGTGCAGTACGTACTGCCAGACTCTCCCGCCGATGAGGCCGGCCTGGCGCGGGGTGACTTGTTTACCGGTGTAAATGGTACACAACTAACGCGTAATAACTTTATTGAGCTGATGTTTAATACAGTCAGCTATGAGCTCACTATGGCTGAAATTCAGGAGGGGACCATATCTGAAACCGGGGAAACGGTGAGCGTACAGGCAGTTGAGTTAACGGAAGATCCTGTCTTCTTGACAGACATTCTGGAAGTGGAGGGCGCAAGAGTTGGCTACCTTGTGTATAATGCCTTCCAATTAAACTCTCATCAAAAACTGAATGAAGTATTTGGCGACTTTTCATCAAATGGCATTGATGAGCTGGTTGTTGATCTGCGATACAACGGAGGGGGTACAGCGCTCACAAGCCAGATGCTGGCCGGGATGATATCCGGACGAGACAGCACCCACACATTCGCAACCTATAGTTATGGCGTTAAGCTGGCCCAGCTTAACCAGTCGGTCCCGATATTAAATGAGGTACCGATTTATGAAGCCGGTGAAAGGGTAGACGAGGTTGCCATGAATCAACTCTCTCTGGACCGGGTGTTTTTTCTTACCGGCTTTGGGACAGCTTCTGCCAGCGAGATGTTAATCAACGGGCTGGAACCTTATATGGATGTCATATTGATTGGCGATATCACCGTTGGGAAGGATGAGGGTTCCCTGACTCTTTACGATGCGCCTGCTCCCTATTTGGAGCAAGAAGAGGCAAATCCAGCGCATAAAATGGCTATACAGCCTATTGTTTTAAAACTTGTCAATGAAAGAGGAGAGGGATATCCTGATGGCTTTATGCCTGATTACGAAGTAAAAGAAATAGATTATCTGGAGAGCGGTTTGCCGCCGCTGGGTGCTTCTGATGAACCGCTGCTGGCCAGAGCCCTGGAAGTTATTGCAGGCGAACCAATAGCCAAAATGCAATCGGTAAGATCTGACTTTCGCCACGGCGGACTTATCTCTGATAGTAAAGCTCTCAGGCCACATGGCAGACAGCTGCTGATAGAACCGGTGATCAATAGAAAATGAAGGGGGTGTACGGATTTGCTTCATGATGTTGGTTTAATTGCCCGGCCATTACGGTTCCTGCCAGAAAGAATCGGGATCAAACCATACAATGAATATGCCTGCACACAGCAAAGTATACGATGCGCAAGCCTGTACATACTTGGTCCGCCTGCCTCATAGATCTAAAGAAGTTTATAAGATTTTCACAAAATTAAAATGTATCATCTAAAGGCTTTGCACCATGGGATAGGGGTTTAAAAGAAAAAAGTTTTAAAATATTTAAAATAACACCAAACACTTATGAAATATTCTTTTATTCAATACGGTTCACTGGCCTTATTGATAATTGTTCTGTTGTCAACATGTGCGGGCAATGAAAAGCCGGTAACAAATAACTCTGGAGAATGGATCTCGCTTTGGGATGGAGAAACGTTCGAAGGCTGGCGAGCCACTGAAAACCCGGAATCTTTTAGTATAGAAGATGGCAAGATCGTAGTTAATGGTCCGCGGGCTCATCTGTTCTATGAAGGTCCTGTAGCCGGCGCCGATTTTAAAAATTTTGAATTTAAGGCAGAAGTGTTTACATATTCAGAAGCAAATTCAGGGATTTTCTTCCACACCCGGTTTCAGGAACAGGGGTGGCCTGTGCAGGGATACGAAGCCCAGGTCAACGCTACCCACAGCGATCCTCGTAAAACGGGGAGCCTCTACGCCGTAAACGATGTAATGAACGAAGCACCGCATAAAGATGCAGAGTGGTTCACCTATCATATCACCGTTAAGGACAGGGATATTACCTTCAGGGTTGATGGGGAGATAGTTATGGAATTTTCAGAACCTGAAGGCCGCGAAGGCCCCAATCATCTCAGCAACGGAACCATTGCCTTACAGGCGCACGATCCGAACAGCCGGGTGTACTACAGAAACCTTCAGGTTCGGGTATTGCCGGATTGAATTGTTTTGACATTATAGATGGGTATGCGAAAGATAAAGGTACTGTTACTTGTTACTGTCATAATTGCCCCGGTCTGAAGGCCGGAACAATTATGAATTATGCCGACATCACGAAATACACCCTGTTACATTCAGAGCTAAGGCTTTTTCAAATTATACAACTGTACAACTTCAAAACACAACCATATGAGTTTCCAAATAAAACAATCGACTGGTGAATACGATGTAGTGATTGTCGGCTCCGGGGCAGGCGGCGGCATGGCTGCGAACATCCTTTCCAAGGCCGGCTTGTCGGTAGCTGTGATGGAGGCCGGCGGCTTTTACGATCCCGCACTTGATGAATACCGCACCCAGATGCGCTGGCCGTGGGAGTCGCCACGCCGCGGTGCCGGTACCGTACGTCCGTTTGGCGACTTTGACGCCGCCTGGGGCGGCTGGCAGATCGAAGGAGAGCCTTATACCACAGCTCACGGCACCCGGTTTGACTGGTTCCGCTCGCGTATGCTGGGCGGACGCACCAATCACTGGGGACGCATCTCTCTGAGGTTTGGCCCAAAGGACTTTAAGCGTAAGGATATTGACGGCCTGGGTGACAATTGGCCGATCGGTTATGAGGATGTCAAACCTTACTACGATAAAGTAGACAAGTTGATCGGTGTTTTTGGTACAAATGAAGGAATTGATAATAACCCGGATGGTTACTTCCTGCCTCCTCCCAAACCACGGCTTCATGAGCTGTACATCAAGCGGGGAGCGAAGAAGATAAATATCCCGGTTATTCCCATGCGCATGTCCGTGCTCACACGTCCAATAAGCAACGAGCGGGGCACATGCTTCTTCTGTAACCAGTGTAATCGTGCTTGTAGCGCTTACGCCGACTTTTCTGCCGGTACCTGCCTGGTTCAGCCCGCTATGAAAAAGGGCAGTGTGGAGCTGTACACCAATGCTATGGTACGAGAAGTGACCACAGACAAGAACGGCAGGGCTACAGGCGTATCTTATATCAGTAAGGAAGACCGGCAGGAGTATCAGGTAAGAGCCAAAGTGGTGGTGCTCGGGGCATCAGCCTGCGAGTCTGCCCGCATTCTGCTCAACTCCAGGTCCTCTGCCCATCCTAACGGACTGGCCAACGGCAGTGGCGTGGTAGGCCGGTACCTGCACGATTCCACCGGCGCCAGCCGCTCGGCACTCATCCCGGCTCTGCTTGACCGCGACAGGTACAACGAAGACGGCGTTGGCGGAGCACATATTTACGCACCCTGGTGGGGCGAAAACCAGAAACTGGATTTCCCCCGCGGTTACCACCTGGAATTCTGGGGCGGCATGGGTATGCCTTCCTATGGCTTTGGTTTTGGTATGGAGGGCCTGCGGCACTACATTCTCGATGAGATGGGTAAACCATCGCCCAATGGTGGGTATGGAGCCGGACTAAAGCGCGACATTCGCAAGATCTACGGATCTACCATCGGCGTAGCCGGCCGCGGTGAGAGTGTGCCTCAGTATGATAACTATTGCGAGATAGATCCCCATACGGTAGATGAGTGGGGTATCCCGGTGCTGCGGTTCAACTACAACTGGACCGATTACGAAGTGAAGCAGGCCAAACATATGCAGGATACTTTTGAAGAACTGCTGACCAGTGTAGGTGGAGAGTTGCTGGGCAGCAAACCCGGCCCGGAGTCAAAGTACGGGCTGGAAGCTCCGGGGCGCATTATTCACGAGGTCGGCACTACAAGAATGGGGAATGACCCGAGGACCTCGGTGCTGAATAAATATGCCCAGGCCCATGAATGCGATAACCTGTTCGTGGTCGATGGCGGCCCGTTTGTCTCTCAGGCCGACAAAAACCCGACGTGGACCATCCTGGCTCTTTCGTGGAGAACCTCCGACTACATCATTGATCAGCTTAAGAAACAGAACCTGGGATAAGCCGGGCTCCAACACAGTTTAACTCCAAATACGATATTACTATGGATAGACGAGAACACCTGAAACTGCTGCTGGCCGGCTCGTTGGGGGCCGGGCTGTTTGCAGCCACCTCCTGCAGCAGCGAAGACCGCAAGACCAGTGAACAGATTATAGCGGAAGGTTCTTATGGGCGTACAGAAACCGAGCGCCAGCGGGACCGGAAGCTGGCCTCCGAAACTTTTTTCACTGAACACGAACGGGCCACCGTCGAGGCGCTCTGCGACATCATCATCCCCGCCGATGAGGTTTCCGCCGGTGCGGTTGAGGCGGGCGTGCCCGATTTCATCGAATTTATGATGAAAGATATCCCCTCAATGCAGGTACCTGCCCGGGGCGGCCTTATGTGGCTGGACAACCAGTGCAAGCAGCGCTATGGTAAAGCATTTGTGAACTGCAGCTCTTCCGAGCAACTGGAAATGATAGACGATATTGCCTACCCTGACAAAGCTAAACCGGAGATGGCCTACGGCGTGGGCTTTTTCAACCGCATGAGAAATCTCACCGCCACCGGCTTCTTTACCTCCGAAATCGGTGTGAAAGATCTGGGCTATCAGGGTAACCAGGCCAACCTGTGGGACGGAGTTCCCCAACACGTACTGGAAAAGCACGGGCTTTCTTACGATCAAAAAACCCTCGATGAATGCCTTCGCCCGGAAGAACGCGCTAAAGTAGCCGAATGGGACGAGGAAGGGAATTTGATCCGGTAGGCAGGATACTCAGGGTTTAGTTTGTGTCCTGGAATTCCCCGGCCCGCGGATTCCCCTAATTCGGAGAACACCCGCAACCGAGGCACTACGCCCCTTTCTTTAACAATGCCTGTTCCCACTCATCCGATGTCAAGCCAGGCATCGGATGAGGCTTTTCTTACTTCACAGCCTGAGCGGACGCTCGCACCATAAAGTGACAGACACTGACAGCTGATGCCTAAAAGCTAACAGCTAATAGTTTTCCCCTTTCAGTATAACAGCTACTTTATTATGTTCTGTTGTATCATATCTGACGAGTTAACAGAGATCCAACAGCTTATGCCATTTGTCCATGCTCACACTTTGCCACGGGCCTGACTTAACAGAACTTGCCGACCACCTGATGGAGACGTTGCGCAACGATCCACCCGCGAATCCACTGGCTCCGGAACGGATCGTCGTCAATAACTACGGCATGCAGAAGTGGCTTACTACCTACGGAGCGGAGAAGGAGGGCATTGTGGCCAACTGGAAGTTCTATTTCGTGGCTGAGAAGATGTGGGATCTCATCCGGCTGATGGATAGCGACATTCCTGAAGATCTGCCCTCCGAGCGCGAACCTATGACGTGGAGCCTGATGCACCTGCTGGAGGAGCACCGGGGTGATGCCCAACTGAAGCTGCTGCACTACTACATCCGGGATGAGGACCCCGAAGTGCAAGCCTTCAGAAGCTGGAAACTTTGCAGCAACATTGCCGGGGTATTCGATCAATATATGCTCTACCGGCCGGATATGATCTTGCAGTGGGAGAGGGGAAAACTTGTCACCAACAATAATGACGAACCATGGCAGGCCCGGTTATGGCAACTGCTGGTTCAGCACTGGAAGAATACGGCGGGCGACCCCAAATGGCTTCACCGGGCGCAGATCAATGCTCAGCTGATAAAGGAGATAGACAAGGGCGGACTGAACCAGGGGCAGCTGCCGGATCGGATTGTTATTTTCGGAGTACCCACTATGCAGCCGGTGTATATCCGCACGCTCGTCAAGCTGTCCAAACTGATCGATGTCTGTGTATACCTGCTGGATGATGTCTACTTCCATGAAGATAACCCGCTCATTGCCTCGCTGGGGCAGGAGGGAAGGGATTACAAGTACTATTTTGAGATGTA
This sequence comes from uncultured Balneolaceae bacterium, assembly GCA_937982515.1. Lineage (GTDB taxonomy): Bacteria > Bacteroidota > Rhodothermia > Balneolales > Balneolaceae > CALJMB01. The sequence goes on along the minus strand of CALJMB010000306.1, from coordinate 22,654 downwards.
TGCCGGAGAGGATGCAGGTGTCAGGTTTCAGGAGAAGTCCTACTCCTATAAAGAGAATTCGCCCACCGGCAACAGCCTGCTCGATTATATCAGACGGGATCTGGTTCAGCCGGAAAGCAAACAGCCAGAGGGAGCTAAAGCCGACCGGTCGGTGCAGGTGCACTCCTGCCACAGCCCCATGCGGGAAGTAGAGGTACTTTACGATCAGCTACTGGATCTTCTCGAAAAGGACAGGTCGTTAACACCGGCAGATATCCTGATTATGGCGCCGGATATGAATATCTACGCCCCGGTGATCGATGCGGTGTTCGGCACCCCCGAAGAAGAAGCGAAGAAGATTACTTACAGCATCTATGACCGGGGCGGAGCTATATGCGGGCCGCTTACGTCTGCCTTTATTGAACTCATGAAGCTGCTGGGCAGCCGGTTTAAGGTAACACAGGTGATCGATTTTCTGGGGCTGGAACCGGTGCAGGACGCGTTTGGATTTACGGATGAACAACTGAATACCCTGGAACGCTGGATTAAAGAGAACCGCATCCGCTGGGGTATTGACGGAGCGTTTAAAAGCTCGCTGTCACTGCCCGAAACCAAAGGCTTCACCTGGGCAGCGGGACTGGACCGCATGGTGCTTGGATACGCTATGAAGCAGGAGGGCGACCGGCTGTTTGACGGCATCTATCCCTACGGGGAGATAGAGAATACAGACGATGCCGAACTGCTGGGCTCCTTCTCAAAATTGATGCGCTCGCTCTTTCACTTTTATGAGCTGATCAACCGAAGCCGCTCCCCACAAGAGTGGAGCCGGTTGCTGAGAGAGCTGGCAGACGGGTTTATGCCGGATACAGAAGTGTGGTTTTGGGAACTGTCACAGCTCCGTGAGCATATCGATCAGCTGTCTGTGCATGCTGATCTGGCCGGTTTCGACAGCGTTATGCCGTTCAGGATCATCCGCTCGCACCTGGAACAGAAGCTCAGGGAGCAACAGCAAAACAACGGACTCATGGCGCGGGGCATCACCTTCAGTTCAACGGCTCCCATGCGCAGTATCCCTTTTAAGGTGATCGGGATGATTGGCATGAACGACGGCGCCTTTCCGAGCCTTGAAGTACCTGTAGAATTTGATCTGATGAACAAGTATCCCCGGCGGGGCGACCGCTCCCGAAGAAACGGAGACCGGCACCTGTTCCTGGAAAATATCCTTTCTGCCGGCAAGGCGGTCTATTTCAGCTATCTGGGGCAGAGCAACAGAGAAGACATCGAATTTCCTCCATCCGTGGTGTTGCAGGAGTTCCTGGATTACATTGAAACCAGATTCGGTATTAAAGCCGAAGAACTTACCGTCAGGCACAGACTTCAGGCCTTCAGTTCATGGTATTTTAACAAGGAAAGCCATGAGAAGAAACTATTCAGCTATTCTGCCTATCAGGAAGAGATCGCGTCCATTCTGGCTTCGCCCCGCCATACCGCAGAAGCTTTTCTGTCGGGCGGCATTCCCGGGCCCGAGGGCGACTGGAAGAAGGTGTCCATTCAGGAGCTGATCCGGTTTTACCAGCACCCGTCGAGATACCTGCTGCGCAACCGGTTGGGTATTTACCTGGAGGAGGAAGAGGCTATTGCCGGAGACCGGGAACCGTTCTATCTGGACGGGCTGGAAGGATATCAGCTGGGACAGGAACTGCTGAACCGCTATCTGAAAGGAATCGATCCCGGCTCCTTTAAAGAAGTGGCCAGGTCTGTTAACCTGCTGCCTCAGGGCTGGCCGGGGGAAGAGGCTTTTCAGAATAAGCTGGAAGAGGTGGTGCAGTTCGGGAAGAGTCTGGAACAGATGCTGGACCATGAACCACTGGAGCCTGTAGAAGCAGATATACAATCCGGCGAATACCGTCTCACGGGCCGGCTGGATAACCTGTTTTCCAGCGGACTCATCCTCTACCGCTTTGGATCTATGAGAGCCAAAGACCTGATTGAGTTGTGGATCAAACACCTGGTACTTCAGGTGGCCGGGCCGGATGATTGCGGGGGATACAGCCGGCTGTTTACCAAAGACGGCAAAAAACCATTTGCCCTGTATGAACTTTCACCCATGCAACCTGATGAAGCCCGCACGCTGCTCGGCAGCCTGCTGGATGATTACCAGTACGGACTTAGCAACCCGTTCTTCTTCTTTCCCAACAGCTCATTCACCTATGCAAACGAAGTGGTACACAAAGGCAAAGTCAGGGAACAGGGATTGAAATCGGCAGGCTATCAATGGAAGGACAGCTACAGGGGCTATCCCCGGGAAGGAGATGATCCCTATAATCACCGTGTGTTTGGTGGGGGGAATCCGCTGGAATCTGAAGAGTTTACAGAGCGGGCTGTTTCGTTCTGGAACCCATTCTTTGAAGTACTAAACCGGGAACAACCGTGAGGCCACTGCATCCCTTTGACATACCACTTACCGGCATTAACCTTGTGGAAGCCAGCGCCGGAACGGGCAAAACCTACAATATTGCTTCGCTGTACATACGGGCATTAATTGAATACAAAAGGAAGGTAAGCGAGATCCTGGTGGTCACCTATACCGAGGCGGCCACGAAGGAACTGAAAGACCGCCTGCAAAAGCGTATCCGGGAATCGGTCACTGCTCTGAGAACCGGGAAAGTGCCCGACGGAGATGCATTCCTGCACGAACTGAAAAGCCGGGTGGAACATAAGGATCGGGCTGTAGAACTCCTCCAACAGGCGGTGCGCTCGTTCGACGAAGCCTCGGTCTATACCATCCACGGATTTTGCTACCGGGCTCTGCAAGAGCATGCATTCGAAAGTGGCGCCATATTTGGGGCCGAGCTGATCGGTGACGACACAGAAGTGGTGCTCGACGTGGTAGACGACTACTGGAGAAGCTGGGTAAACGAGGCCTCGGGCGATCCCCTGAAACGCCCTCTGCTCAAGCTGCTTACCGACAAAGGCTACTCGCCTGATTCCCTTACAGCCGAATTAATCCATTTTATCGGCAAGCCCTATCTGAAGGTACTTCCGGAGGAAGATCCGGCCGGGGCGATCGATGCGGAGCTCCGGCAACTCAACAGCCTTTACGAAGCACTAAAAGAGCAGTGGGGGGAAGACCGTGAAACCATCTTTTCCCTGCTCAATGCCGGACATCTGAGCTACTACCGCACCGACTGGCTGGAAGGGTGGATGGGTCAGATGGATGGATGGCTGCAAGGGGAGACGCCCCCCATCCGGCTGTTCGATAGGTATGAGAAATTCGTACAGTCGGCTATTGACGCCAGCCTGAAGAAGTCTGCCGAAAAAAAGGGAATCACTCCTCCGCAGCATCCATTTTTTCGCCTGGCCGGTGAATATGAGCAGACGGCTGAGTCGCTGCAGCAGTATGATGTAGCGTTCAAACGGAATCTGCTGCATTATCTACAACAAACCATAAACACCAAAAAAGACGAGCTTCAGGTACTCTCCTTCGATGACCTATTGCTGAAACTGAACAGCGCTCTGGGCGATCCCGGCCGGGGTAAGCGCCTTGCTGCCGTGTTGCGTTATAAATACCCGATAGCGCTGGTAGACGAATTCCAGGATACCGATCCCATACAGTACAATATATTCAGAAGTATTTACGGAGCGGTACAGCGGGAAGGCTACGCCCTGTTCATGATCGGAGACCCCAAACAGTCGATCTACAGCTTCCGTGGCGCCGATATATTCGCCTACCTCCAGGCCAAACGGGATGCCGATGAAGGCCGCGTCTTCAGCCTGAACCAAAACTTCCGTTCAGTCCCGGGTCTGTTGCAAGGGGTGGAGACGATCTTCGGGCGTCACCCCAATCCCTTCCTGCTGGAAGATATCGCTTTCGAGCCAGTACAGCCGGGCAGAGACGACTATGCCCATCTGACGGAGAACGGATCCGTCGGTACCCCCATTCATATTCGCGAACTGCACCCGCAGGAAAAGGACCTGCCGTTACCTAAAAAAGAGGCGGAAGAACTGGTAGCCACAGATACCGCGAGCGAGGTTGTCTCCCTTATACAGAAGGGGAAAAGAGGGGAGGCGCTTATCGGCGGGGAGCCGGTGAAGGCGAAAAACATAGCTGTTCTGGTACGCACCCATAAGCAGGCCGACATCATCAGCCGGGCTCTGCAATCCCGCAATGTGAAGAGCGTACAGTACAGCCAGCAGAGCGTGTTTCAGAGCATCGAGGCCGAAGAGCTGGAACGCGTAATGCGGGCCATCGCCGAGCCGGTAAACGATACCCGGATCAAATCGGCCCTGGCTACACGGCTGATGGGCTACAGCGCCCGTGACTTGCTCCGCCTCGAAGAGGATGAAACGGAGTGGATTAAGCTGCTGAACGGATTTGCCAACTGGCACTACGCCTGGCAGGAACACGGATTCGCGTTCATGTTCCGGGCCTGGCTGCAAGACTCCAAAGCCTTTGAACACATCATCCGCTACGAAAACGGAGAACGCATGCTCACTAATGTACTTCACCTGGGTGAGCTGATACAGGCCGAGGAACAGGAAAACAGGCGGGGGACACGGGGACTCATACGCTGGCTGGCCCGCAAGAGGAGGGAACACGACCTTATGCTGGAATCCGAACAGCTGCGCCTGGAAAGCGATGAAGAGCTGGTAAAGGTGGTAACCATGCACCGGAGTAAAGGGCTCCAGTATCCCATCGTGTTCTGCCCGTTTCTGTGGCACGGACCGGAGTTTGTCGACCGGGGGCAACCGCTGGTGTTTCATGACGGGGAGGACCATACCCGCGCCTTCCTCGACTTGCAGGGAAAACGTGACCCCGACAGAGCCCGGCGCAGGCTCAGCACCGCCCGCGAGGAGCTGGCCGAAAGCGTAAGGCTGGCGTATGTTGCGCTCACCCGGGCCGAACAGCGGTGTTACATCTCCTGGGTTCATGCAGGCAAGTCGGAGTGTTCTCCACTGGGATACCTCACCCTTCCGGCCGAGACAGTAGATCAGGTGTTAACAGACATTATTGATGAGGAGGGCACCTACCGGGCGCTGGAACCAGGGGTGATTCGACAAGCGCTGGAAGAACTCGCGGAGGCCAGCGGCGGCAGCATTGAGTTGATGACGATATCAGAAGTGGAGCAGGGCCGGAAGAACGAAAACGATACAGACCGCCCGGCATACTATCACAGGAAGTTTACGCGCCGCTCCGGAATGGAGCCGAAGTACGGCATCACCAGCTTTTCCTCGTTAATGCGGAGCCGGGAGGATACGGAAGGAGAGCCGGCCTATGAGCAGTACTTTGACGAAGCCTACACCGAACCGGCCGGTGAGGAGCTTTCCACAGGGAAGAATATCTTCACCTTTCCCAGAGGTCCGCAGCCGGGCACCTGCATCCACAAGATTTTTGAGGAGATCGATTTCAGGGATCTGTCCGGAGCCGGGCCCATCATCGAAGAGAGCCTGAGCCTGTACCATATAGACACCGGCTGGAAAGAGGTAGTGGAAGAGATGCTGGGTAGGGTTACTGCCGCTTCACTCTCGCAGGAGGACCCCGGCCTGAAGTTATCCGCCCTCGGTCCCGAAGATTTCATATCCGAGCTGGAGTTCTACTACCCGACAGAAGCTATCGATACGCACAGGCTTTTTTCCATCGTCCGCGGAACGCAGCCCGGGAGGGAAGTGCCCGACGAAACCCGTATGCGGGGCTTCATGAAAGGGTTCATCGACCTGGTTTTCAGGTATAACGAGAAGTACTACATCCTCGATTACAAAACCAATTACCTGGGAGATACGTCTCAGGACTATACGCCGGCGAAGCTCCGGGAAGCGATCACTGACGCGGCCTACGACATGCAGTACCACATATATACCCTGGCTTTGCACCGTTACCTGAGCCGGAGGATACAGAATTATTCGTACGGACGGCACTTCGGCGGCGTCTTCTATCTCTTTGTACGCGGAATAAACGAGGAGGGGCGGGAGGGCATCTTCTTCGGCCATCCCCCGGCGCAACGCATCGAGGCCATGGATCAATACATAAAGGAGGGGAAGGCTCATGAAGCGTGACGATTTATGGAAACAGCTTGCCCGGCTGGAAGAGGAAGAGATACTCTCTGCCGCCGATATCGCGTTCAGCCGCTTCCTGGAAGAGCGGGACCGGGAAGCGCCCCCCGAAGTGCTGCTGGCCGGATGCCTGGTGAGCTACTATTTCCGGCAGGGAAATGTGTGCCTCCCGCTCGAAGAGGTGGCCGGCCGGCCGCTTTTTGAGGAATCAAAAAACGGCGTCCGGTTGAAGGGGCCCGGGCTTGCCGGCTGGGTGGATAAGCTGGCGCGCTCACCGTTGACGGGCCGCCCCGGGGCCTTTAAACCGCTGATACTGGATGCCGCCAACCGGCTCTATCTGCACAAGCTATGGAACTACGAGCAGAGCCTGGCGCAAGACATAACCGAACGCAGCCAACGGAGTAGGGTGATCAAAGATAAGGCGCTTTTCACAGGTATCCTTTCCCGGTTGTTCGACGACACGCCGGAAGGGGAGACCGACTGGCAGAAAGTAGCCACCGTTGCGGCGGCGCTGAATCGGTTTACTATCATTTCGGGAGGGCCCGGAACCGGGAAAACCTCCACCGTGGTGCGGATGCTGGCTCTGCTTCTGGAACTGGAAAAGAACGAAACGGGCAGGTTCCCCTCCATCGCCCTGGCGGCGCCAACGGGGAAAGCCGCTGCGCGGCTGAATGATTCCATCCTCTCCATGAAAGAGTCTCTGTCGGTAAGCGAAGAGGTTCGGGAAGCGATACCTGCCGAGGCGTCGACCCTGCACCAGCTGCTGGGCGCCCGCCGGCACAGCTCCGTATTTCGTCATAACCGGGAGAACCCGCTGCCGTATGACCTGATTATTGTGGATGAGGCCTCCATGATAGACCAGGCCCTGATGAGCAAGTTGATGGAGGCGCTGCTCGGCCACACCCGGCTGATACTGCTGGGAGATAAGGATCAGCTGGCCTCTGTAGAGGCGGGCTCTGTGATGGGAGACCTGTGCGCGATAGATGAAAACAGGCTCTCGCCGGAGTTTGCAGTGCAGCTGAATCGCCTCTCCATCCCGGTTCCCTCTTTATGTGTATCAGAGGAGGGAGAAATTCTGACCGACCACATCGTCTTGCTCACCAAAAGCTACCGCTTTAAGGGAGACAGCGGCATCGCCCGCCTGGCCGGCGCCGTCAACGGCGGCAGGACGGAGGAGGCTTTGGAAGTGCTGGAATCAGCCCGCTACCCCGAGGTAACTTTCATGCAGGACGGGGAGACGGAGCATTTCGCGCAGAGCCTGGAGCACATGGTAGCAGACTATTTTGAACAGATCATCAGCGCTGCTACCCCTGAAGAGGCATTTCGGGTCTTCAACACGTTTCGCATCCTGTCCGCCCACCGTCGCGGGCCGAAGGGAGTGGAGTATCTGAACCAGATGATCGAGCACATGCTGCATCACCGGGGTTTTATAGCCGGCCACCAGACCTGGTATCCCGGCAAGCCTGTTATCATCAACCAGAACGACTATTCCCTGAACCTGTACAACGGAGATACCGGGCTGTGTCTGCCCGATACGGATGGCACCCTGAAAGTGCATGTAAGCCAGGAGGGAGTGATCCGCTCCCTGGCACCCGCCCGCCTGCCGGATCACAGCCTGGCTTACGCCATGACCGTGCACAAAAGTCAGGGTTCCGAGTTTGACCGGGTTTTGCTGATCCTGCCTGACCAGCCGTCGCGCATACTCACGCGAGAGCTGATTTACACCGCCATCACCCGGGCCCGCAGCGAAGTGATTGTAGGGGGCAGCCCGTCTATACTCGCAGAAGGGATACAGGCCCGCCTCCGGCGTACCTCCGGATTAAGAGACCACCTCTGGAAGACCGATACCCCGGTGGAGTGAGCCGCGGATTTTCACGGATGGACGCGGACAGGGCAGCCACAGATGGGCACAGATCAAACAGATGGGATGTCACGCACAATGGGCCGTCTGCCTGTTCCTGCAGGATGTGGCGCATTCTGTCCCGGCGGCTATCGGGGCTAAATCAACCTAAAGATGCCTCGCACGTTGAATGTCCACATGCCCTGGTTCTCATAGCGCTGGCCTAAAGACCCAATGGCCCCCGCTTTTAAGCCGGGGATAGCCCTGAACCGTAAAAAGACAGGGCTTTAGCCCTTTCAACGATTGGGGAAAGGGCTAAAGCCCTGTGTGATTTGGGTTGGCCTTTGATCCCCGGCCTGAGGCCGGGGCCATTATCGGCATCATACATAGATTCCGTATCCGTAAAAGCACCTGGCTCAAAGTCCCCCCGGAATCCTATCCGCCTGATCTGTGGCCATCTGTGGCCGCCCTATCCGTGTTCATCCGCGCGGAACTCGTCCGACCACTGGCGGATCCGCTGTCCTTTTCCCCGCCATCCGCTTTCTGTGCACACCTATTAAACCATTCTAATCCGCCCTCACAGCCCTCAGGGGCCTGTTTTGAAAATAAGTGAAAAAAGTTTGTAAGGAATCGCCTCTCTATCAGTCTTACTTACAAGCGTCGGCGCCCAACCCGGCTATAGGAGGGGACAGGGTGCCGGCCCGATGACGCTACACCCCCAAACACAAAGGATGTAGCGTAACACTTAATACATATAAACTAAATCATATCTATTATGTTAAAATATACTCTCTATGATAATCACTTCACGGAAGACGATACCGAGGACTGCCTGGCCCGTCCGGTGGACGTGCGGGTGCGAACCCGTGAAGATCTGATCCGGGACATCACCGGCCCGGGATCCATTCTCAAGCCCACCGAAAGCAACGCGGTTATCGACGACTACTGGGGACAGATCGCCGAATATGTCCGCGAGGGGGAGGCTTACAGCGATGAGTACATCAGCCTGCGCTACGGCATCGGCGGGATTTTTCAGAACGTGGAGGACCGGTTCGACCCGGTCCGCCATGACGTGGTCATTAGCGCTGTGCTCAAAGACCCGATCACCGGGGCCGCCCGCGAGATCGAGCTGCTCAAGGTGGACGTCCGCGCCATCGTCCCCGAAATCGATCACGTATACGACTGGGGCAGCGATACTTCTGACGAGCAGCTTACCCCGGACGATGTGCTGTTGATCACCGGACACAGGCTGAAGCTCTACGGCAATGCGGAAGGCGAGGAAGGCGTATTCTTCGTCAACCAGAATGATGGTACCGTGGTGCGGGCGGATCAGATCCGGACCAACGAGCCGAAAACGCTGGCGGTGCGGGTTCCCGAGGTACTCGTGGCCGGCACCTACCGGCTGGAAGTGCGTAATACTTCGCGTAACAGCAAATCGCTACGCACGGGTATCTTCACGCCGGTGCTGACGGTGAAATAAACAGCCATACACTTGCGAATCCTGCCCGTTTTCAGCGGGCAGGGCTCGCATATTCTATGTCAGGCAGCCGACATATCCCCGCTCAGGTGCTGAGCAGGACCCTGCTCAGGGGCTGGGCATACCCCTGCTCATAGGCTGAGCATACCCCTGCCCTGGGGTAGAGCAGGGTACTGTCGTGGGCCAGACATACGCCTTTTCTAGTGTAGCCATTCGCATAATTGCCCCGGCCTTCAGGCCGGGGATTAAGAGATGAGCCTATAAACGGCCAGGGCTTTAGCCCTTTTCCATTTGTGGGAGAGGGCTAAAGCCCTGTCTTATTGGGGTTCATGGCCACCCCCGGCTTAAAAGCCGGGGCAATTGGATCACCTCTGCATCCGGTTACCCATATCAATGGCGGCATGCTCCGGCTATGTGGTACAAACAAACCGGGTTTGGAAGCAGATTCAGGGGCTTGCCAGGCAAGGCCCGGGCCGCCCCTGAATTCATTCATTCCCCACTCCTATATGCCGGGAAATCGGCTGGTAACTGGTAAACAGATGCAGTCCCGGTTACTCCGGGCAGGTTCCCCACACCGGCTTATGGGCAGCGGTAAGCGGGGCGCCGGCGGAGAAATTGGTTTGCTCCGCTGCAATGTGGCTCACACACCATCCGCTGAGATCCTGATTAAAGGCCCTGGCGTTATAAAACATCCAGACCATCTTGGTTACACTGCTGACATTCCATTCACCAATATCCTGGTTGAAGGTTGTTGCCCCACTAAACATACTTCCCATATCTGTTACACTACTGACGTCCCAGTGGCCGATATCCTGGTTGAAGGAACTGGCAGAATCAAACATATTATGCATAGTTGTCACACTACTTACGTCCCAGCTGCCAATATCCTGGTTGAAGGACTCGGCACGGAAAAAGGCTGAAGACATATCTGTCACACTGCTCACGTCCCAGTGGCCAATGCTCTGGTTGAAGGAGCTGGCAGAATAAAACATACCTCCCATATCTGTTACACTACTGACATCCCAGTGGCCGATATTCTGGTTGAAGGACTTGGCATAAGAAAACATACCTCGCATATCTATTACACTACTGACGTCCCAGTGGCCGATATCCTGGTTGAAGGAGCTGGCAAAATAAAACAGCTTGTTCATATCCGTTATTCCGCTGGTGCATGTAGTCGCGGCATTGGCAACTGTGATCTCATCCTTTTTCCGTTTGGTGTAGATTTGTCCGTCCACAACCCCGGTCTCACCAATTTCGGCATCCGGGCACACAATAGTCACCCCGTTTGCTGCCCGGTAGAAGTCCAACGGTTCAAATTTCGCTATAACTAAGGTTTTCTGCGTGACGGTGATACGGGCCGGGTTTTCATCTCCGCTCAGGTCGCCACCCCATCCGGCAAAGGCCCATCGGGTAGCCGGGGTAGCGGTCAGCTCCACGACCGCACCGTGCTCATGCGCTTTGGCCTGCACTTCCACAACCTGCTCGCTAACGGCTCCCTGCCCGTCAGTGAGTGTCGTCAGAGCGTAACTTTTCTTTTCAAAGACGGCAGTGACTTCTTTTGGGGCGTCTACGGTAATCCGGGCCGGGTTATCCACGCCGCTGAGGTCGCCCTGCCACTGTGCAAACCGCCATCCTTGGGCGGGGATGGCAATTAACTCTACAAGGGCACCCTGTTCATACTCCCTGAGCTTTGTCTCTATAATCCGCTCACTAATACCACCCTTTCCCTCCGTGGTTACCGCCAAGGGATAGGATTTTGGCTCGAAGTTCGCTACAAGGGAGTACGCTTTATCCACTGTGAGGGACAAAGGGTTATCGGTGGCTAAGGCACTGCCGCTCCAGCCGGTGAATATGTAGTCGCCGTTTGGGCTGGCCTGCAGCTGTACGGTTTCTCCCTCTTCATAGCTGCTGTCGGGTGAGGGTGAGACCACTCCCGCGCCGGCGGGGGCAATCGACACGCTCACATCGTACAGCTTGGTTTCATCACCGCTGCTGTCGCAAGAGAGGAGGGTCAGGCCTGCTGCCAGTATGGGGACGAGGATAAATGGAAAATTCTTCATCGTTAAACAATAATCTGATTTGATTTCATGGACACGGTTATTCACGTGTTTTGTCAACTCCCCTAAAAAAGCGAATTGCAGACAAGCAGGGTATCACGCGTTTGCGTGATGTTTGGTTGTATGGTGTCGTGCATAGGAGGGGTGGTCTGGTTGAGTTGCGCGGAGTTTGGCGCAGAGTTCCGCAGGCCCCGGCGTGACTTTTTGCTTCATCTGCACAACTCAGCGAGAAAGAACAAGGCTATGCATGAGAGTTATGATCGATGCCGCCCCGGCAGCCTGAGACGCCCTAGATCAGCTTTTCGCGAATGGCTTTGGCCACGGCATCAGAGCGGCAGTTGACTTGCAGCTTTTCGTAGATATGGCGCACATGCGCATCAACCGTATGGAAGCTGATACCCAGTTCCAGGGCCATCGCTTTTTTGGTCATGCCGTTGACGATATGGGTGAGCACCTCTTTTTCCCGGCCGGTCAGGTCGTACTGTTGATCGGGATTATTCATTTCGGAGAACATCTCAAGCACCTTGCGGGCTATGTGAGGGTTCATGGGAGAACCGCCGCTGAGCGCCTGATACAGGGCTTCGGTGATCTCCACTTCGGTTGCCGATTTTAACAGGTACCCGCTGGCACCGGCACAGATCGCATCGAACACTTTATCATCTTCGTCATGCACCGTGAGCATGATGACAGGGGCTCCCGGGATCTTTTTACGCGCACAGGCGGCTCCTTCAATGCCACTCATCCCCGGCAGGCCGATATCGGACAGGATGATATCCGGTTGATAGACGCCGGTAAGCGTTTCTAGTGCTTTCTCCCACGATGAAAACTGTCCCGTACACAGGTATCCCGGAGCGTTATCAATGATAAGCTCAATCGATTCACGATAGGTGGTATTGTCTTCGATCAGCCAGACGTCCTTATCCTGATCGTTATGGTTTGCCGGAACTGTCATGGATAGTTATTGATTTAGCACTGTTCGTATTGCGAACATGCATTGATATACAACATCTACTTTTCCAGGGCGTGTGGACAATTAACGTGTCCCGAAAGCCTTCAGGATTGGGTTGATCCGCCGGCAGGCGGACAGGTTTTGAGGCATTTCTGCGGATCACCCACCCGCACTACACATCCGCAGGCTGAATGTCGCTACGCCCTAATAAATGCAAATATCCAAAGAGACACTATCACGCATTTACGTTACAGGAATGACAAGACGAACAGTTGTTCCTTCCCCGGGTGCGGAATCGATCTGCAGCCGGGCATTCATGTCATTCGCTCTTTGCCGCATGCTAGTCAGCCCGATTCCATCTCCTGTATCCCCATCTTTGTGAAATCCTATGCCGTTGTCTTTTACAAGCAGGGTCAGTTCTTTATGATGGATGATGAACTCAATTTCCACAGAGGCCGCACTGGCATGTTTAAGGATGTTGTGGAGTATCTCCTTATAGATGAAAACCGTATTTCGCCGAATATGCAGCGGAATGCCCTCCCGGCTTCCATCGCCTTTTGTATTGAATTTAAAAGCGACATCCACCAGCAGCTGTTCTGTAATCTGTTTGAGTTTGTACTGCAAATCATCCAGCCGGTCCTTATCGGGATTGATAAGCCAGATGATATCCCGCATGGATACGGCGGTCTGCCGGCTGATCCGGCTGATTTCGGTTAACTGTTGCTGCTGTCTTCCGGAAATAGATTCGCTCTGGCTCAGCAGCCTGCTGCGCAGTACAATACTCCCCAGGTTGCTGCCGATCTCGTCATGCAGGTCATTGGCAATACGAACGCGAAGCCGCTCCAGGCGTTTCAGGTTGTTAATGCGATAGGTGTAGCCGCCCCACAGCGCCAGCAGAATGCCGAACCCGGCGGCGGCACGAAACCAGACTGTTTCATAAAAAGCGGGGATTACTGTCACCGGGAGCGTAGCGGTTTCCCGGTTGTAAGTGCCTTGCCCGATTCGGGCTTTTACTTCAAACTGATAATCGCCTGGCGGGATATTGGTGTATATAGCTGTCCGCCGGTTACCCACCCGGTTCCATTCCTGGTCAAAGCCTGTCAGCCGGTAAGCGTACGAAACGGCATCGGGATTGATATAGCTGAAGCCGGTGTATGAAATGTCGATGCGATCGCGCGAGTGCGGGATTTCAAGGAATGAGGGATCGTGAAGGGTGTCGGTTCCCACAATGGCATAGGTGAGTGCTACCGGCGGGGGCGGCAGGTGGAGGCTATCCGCACCGGGCTGAAATAGGGCGACCCCTCTGCTGGTGGGGAACCAGAGCTCTCCGTTTTGCATCTGCCAGCCGCCGGGCTGAACCGTGCCAAAAATTTCACCCTGCAGCCCGTCATTCTGGTCAATCCGGACCGGGTCTGGTAATTCACCTTCCCGGTCGAGCCACCGGTTTAATGCCCCATATTTGATGCCGGTTATGGCCTTACTTCCCGCCACCCAGAGATGGTCTCCAACAGTAATAATTCTGGAGACGTGAGTGCCGGTGAGCGATTCCGGGATGTGTTCAATCTGCCCATCTTTCAAACGATGTACCCCTCCGTCTTTGGTCGCAATCCAGAGGCTGCCGTCGCCGGTGCCGGCTACATCCAGGATCAGTGCACTTTTTAATCCGTGTTCAGTAGCATAAACCTGCACGGTATCTCCCCGGAATGCGTGAAGACCGTAGGAGGTACCTATCCATAAGGTGCCGGATTGGGTGCGGCGGATCGTTCGCACATCTCTGTTCAGCAGTTTCTCATTCACCACACGATTATCCTGCCAGCCATATCGGGAGCTGTAGGTAGCAATCCCCGTGGCGCCGCCCGCCCAGATGCGGCCTCCTTCATCCTCATAGAAGGTCCATATGGCTGTAGAGAGCAACCCTTCGCGTGCAGTGAAGGAGCGTATGCGATTGCCCTCCAGCAGCCTGACGCCTTTACCGCGCAAGGCTACCCAAATGCGGTTTTGCCGATCCGCGAGCACCGATGTGACCAGAGCGCCTTCAAAGAGGGTCCGGGCAGCTGAAGAACCGGCCTCGAGCACAGCCAGTCCCGACGTTGTGCCTATATAAATGGTTCCGTCTCCGGATTGAGTGATAACGGTGGTTATCTCATCCGGCAATCCCTCTTCTTTACCAAACGAACGGACGGCTGAAGGAATAAGCTGAATTAACCCGCTTACTTCGGTTCCCAGCCAGATGCCTCCTTCATGATCTGTGCCCATGCTGACAAGCACATGGTCCTCTGTTTCAAATATAGATTTCAGCTGTCCCTCACGATATAAGTAGAGAGCGTGATCGGTAAGCGCCAGTACGCCTCCCCGGTATCCGGCAACCTGCCGCACGAGTGGCCTTTCGGTAGGTGACGGAAAAGCGATGTGCCGGGAAAGTTCGTTCTTTAACTGATGTAACCCATCCGCGGCGCCATACCAGATGCTCCCGTCGGGGTCTGCCCACGCGCTGAATACGGTAACACCCCGCGTTGCCTGATGGGCGGTTATGCTATCGCCCCGGATGGTATACAGGCCATTGCCGGCAGCTACATGCAGCGCATTCGAAATTCCAGGAGACAGCTCATTAATATACACATCCGTTTCGCCCGGAAAGGCCCGCCGGGGGAGCGGGGTGCCGGCATCCAGGTCCATCCGCCAGAGGCCGTTGCCATCGGTACCTATCCACAGCGTGCCCTGCGGCAATTCAGCGTATGTCTTTACGTAACTGGGGTCGGGAAAGATGAGGGTAGTATCTTTAGTAAAGAATCCGAAGCCTTTGCCTTCGATCCCGAACCACCATCTTTCCCCGGAATCTTTAAAGAGGGTTAATATGGAATTGGCCGTTAGCGGACTGTTTGTCTGGTTGAGGAGGTTAAAACGGATCCCGTCGAACCGTACAATGCCAACCGGTGCGGAGAACCACAGATACCCGTCAGGAGATTGCAGTATATCTCCATGAAACGTCTGCGTGGGCAATCCGTCATCATAATTCCAGTATGCTGCCTGATAGGCATCTTGTGCGGGTCCCGTCAGAGGCAAGTATAAGCAGGGAATGAGTATATACATCCTGTATAAGGCCGAACGCATCATATCTTTTAATGATACTTGTTCTATAATCCTAAAGAATTAAGGATACGTAAAAAATAAGGGATTGGAAATTAATTATAGCTAATGGTGCCAGGGCCTAAGCGGAACAACCAACATTGTCGGTTTAAAACCCATAAAGTATGAACCGGATCAGATCAGGCGGCCCGTTCCTCTGCTCTCTGCATTCGATTTCGGTGCTGTCTGGCGCCGCTCTTTTTCCAACCGCTAAACACGTACTTGCTCCGGTTGGTTATGAGGAAAAAAACTTCGGATATTTCGCTTATATTGGGAGCGAATCTAAATAAACGACTCATGGCAGATCTTCTCAGACAAAATGTGCGGCGTACCATCGATTATACTTTATCGGACGAGGAGTATGAATTGCTTTCAGGGTTCTTTTTCAAAAAATCGTTCGATAAGAAAGCCGTCCTGGCCGAGGAGGGTACAACCTGCCGGTATGTCTATTTTATTCTGAAAGGTTCCTGCTATTCCTATATCGTAAACAGGCAGGGTGATAAACACGCGGTCCAATTTGCCATAGAAGAGCACTGGATCACCGATCACTACAGTTTTTTCTCGCAAAGAAAAGGTATTTATACCATCGAGACGCTGGAGCCTACCGAAGTATTAATGTTAAACAGGGATAGCTACAACAAGCTCTGCAAAACCAGTCACCTGTTTGAGCATTTTATGCGTGTGTTAATGCAAAATAGTATCGTGGCGTTGCAGTACAGGATATCTAAAACGAACAGCGAGAGCGCTAAAGACCGCTATCTGGAATTCTCCGGACTTTATCCCCATTTCATCCAAAGGATTCCCCAATACCTGATCGCTTCCTACCTGGGAATCAAGCCTCAATCCCTAAGCCGTATCCGAAAAGAGCTGAGCAATTAACGATACGGAAATCACATTCTGATGCCGGGACAGGGGCCATTACAGGCCGGATGAAACCGCCCCGGGCCCATCCGTCATCCGCTCCCGGCCTCCTTTCTTTATTAACCTATGTGAATGAACCTCTTCCGGGAGAGTGGGATATTTGTGTTGTACTAATCAATCATAACACAAAATCATTCACACAATGGAAACCAACGTAGCAACACAAACAAAATGGGTGAGCGACCCTACACACAGTGAAATCATTTTCAAGGTAAAGCACCTGATGATTACCAATGTAAAGGGTGAGTTCAGAGATTTCGACGCCACCATTCTTGCCGATGGCAATGACTTTAGCAATGCAAAAGTACAGGTGGCGATTAAAGCAGATTCCATCTTTACCAACAACGACGACAGAGACGCCCACTTAAAAAGCGGCGACTTCTTTGACGTGGAACAATATCCCGAACTGCTTTTTGAAGGCAGGTCATTTGAGAAGCTGGATGATGAAAACTACCGGCTGAAAGGCCTTCTGACGATCAACGATGTTGCGAAAGAAGTGAGCCTGGATGTTGAATTCGGCGGATTGGTAAAAGATCCCTACGGCAATGAGAAAGCGGGCTTTTCGGTGTCCGGCAAAATCAACCGAACCGATTGGGGATTAAACTGGAACGCCGCGCTGGAAGCCGGCGGTGTTTTGGTAAGCGAAGAAGTACGAATCGATGCCGAAGTACAATTTGTAAAAGAGCAGTAACCAGAGGCTTCGGCTGCTCTTTCAATTCCAGTGTGTATTTCATCGCTTCTGCAGAACGCGGATGTCCACGGACGGAGCCGATGAACACAGATGTTATAACCATCGGCGAAGAACAGCTTCATCCGCAATATCCGCGTTCCTCCCTTACGGGGCGCCTGGGCAGGGATACGGTACTGGCAATTGAACAGGACTTCATACTTAAAAATCAAAACATTAACGGCGGGAGGGTCAGGCTATTAATGTAACCTATTAACACAAAATACCTTGCGTCATGAAAAATATAGCAACTAAAATACAATCGGTAGAAGATGCCCGTTATTTCGCAGAAAAACGTGTCCCGAAGAGCATATTCCAAATGTTTGAAGCAGGAAGCGGATCAAATGTAACGGCTGAAGATAACGTAAAAGCTTTTGAGTCTGTGAGGTTCCGCCCCAGAAACGCGGTGTTTCATAACAATCATGATATCAGCACAACCGTGCTGGGCCATAAGCTGTCTATGCCGGCCATTGTCTCTTCGGTGGGCTTTCTTGCCACAGGACATATGGATGGAGAAGCCGGCGTTGCGCGTGCTGCGGGAGCGGCCGGAACCATGCAATTTGTAAGCGGTGTTACCGGAACGCCCATCGAAGAAATTATGGAGGCGGCTACTGGCCCGGTGCTCTACCAGCTCTATTACGTAGGCGGACGGGATGCTTCCGCTCCTATTATACAGAGAGTAAAAGAGGCAGGTGTGGACGGACTGGTACTCACGGTCGATACCCCGACCATTGCCCGCCCGCGGGATCTTCTGTATCCGGAAAGACGTGCTGTCCCTACAAGCGTCAACTTTAAGAACGCGATAAAGTTTTTGCCGCAGATATGGAACAAACCGGCCTGGGTATGGGATTTCATAAAGGCCGGTTTCCCCGAGCCTGTTGTTGCAATGGCGCTCCGGGAGGATGGTTCACCCATGAGCCTGTTCGAGGGTATTGCTGAAATTTATAAAGAGACCCCCAAATGGGAAGACCTCCCCTGGATCAGGAAACACTGGGATGGCCCCATTGTAATCAAAGGAATCTTAACGGTTGAAGACGCAAAACGCGCGGTAAAAGAAGGCGTGGATGCCATTGTAATATCGAATCACGGCGGAAATGTGCTCGACGGAAGCGTTTCTACACTTCCGGTATTGACGGAGATCGTTGAAGCCGTCGGCAACGATATTGAAGTGTTGATAGACAGCGGTGTTCGCAGGGGCACGGATGTGCTAAAAGCCGTGGCATTAGGCGCCAAAGCAGCGCTGCTGGGCCGCGCCTATCTGTATCCACTCCTGGCTGCGGGTGAACAGGGAGTCCGCCATATTCTGGACCTGTTCAAACTGCAAATCAAAGAAGGGCTGGAATTCCTGGGCGTGCAGACCCTGGATGAACTGGATCCTTCCTTTGTACAACTGCCGGCCGATTGGAGACAGCCACAAGTAAGTGCAATGCATACGAGTGAAGAAGTAGCAGCTAAAGCTAACGGCGAACTCATTGCGCGAGAGAACTAACCAGTTCCTCAACCAGATCCGCAAAGTTTCTAAAACTTTGCGGATCTTATATTCAGGGGTCGTATCTCAGCAGCCTCAGGGCATTGAAAACAACTACCAGGGTGGAGCCTTCGTGGGCCAGTACGGCCGGACCAATGCTTAAGCCCAGTATAGTAGCCGGTACAAGGAGGGCCACCATGCCCAGACTGATCCACAGGTTCTGTTTGATGATGGCTTTGGTTTTACGGCTCAGCCCGATGGCAAAGGGCAGTGCTGAAAGGCGGTCAGCCATCAGCGCCACATCCGCCGTCTCCAGCGCCACATCCGACCCCGCGGCGCCCATGGCGATACCCACCGTGCTGTTGGCCATGGCGGGAGCATCGTTCACCCCGTCGCCTACCATAGCTACGCTCTGCTCTTTCTCCCGAAGGCGTTTAATAGCTCCCACTTTCTCCTCCGGGAGCAAATTCCCTTTGGGGTCATCAATGCCCAGCTCCCTGGCCACGGCATCAGCCACCCGCTGATTATCGCCCGTCAGCATAATCAGATGCGTCAGCCCGATTTTCCGGAGCTGCCGGATCACATCCCGTGCGTCTTGCCGGGGCGTATCCATCAGGGCGAGGACACCCAGATACCGGTCTCCGCTGCGCACGATCATAGTGGTTTTGCCTTCACTTTCCAGCTGTTCCACCCTCCGGTACAGTCCGGCAGGCAAAGAGGCGCTGCCGGACTGATCAAACAGTTCTTTGTTACCGATATGAACCAGGGATCCATTTATCTGAGCCCGGACACCGCGTCCGGTTATCGATTCCATATGTACAGCTTCTGGCACGCCGGTTCCATCCAGCCGCTCCCGGCTGCCATGAACCACTGCTGCTGCCAGCGGGTGGTCGCTCAGCTGTTCTACGGCAACCGCGGTAGCAAGCAGTTCCTGCTCGCTGGTTCCATTCAGAGGGACGACATCCACCAGCTTCGGTTTTCCTTCGGTGAGTGTGCCCGTTTTGTCGAACGCCAGCGCTTTGAGGCCCCCCAGGTCTTCAAGCGGGCGGCCGCCTTTGATCAGCACTCCTCCGCGGGCCGCACGGGCTACGCCACTCAGCACAGCGCTCGGTGTAGAGATAGCGAGGGCGCAGGGACTGGCGGCTACCAGTACGGCCATTGCCCGGTAGAAACTGGCAGAAAAGGGTTCATCGACAACCAAAAAGGCGAAATGCAGGAGCACCACCAACACCAGTACCGCAGGCACAAAATACTTCTCAAACCTGTCGGTGAACTGCTGAGTAGGCGACTTTTGTGTCTCTGCCTCATTGACCAGCCTGATCAGACGCGAGAGCGTAGAATCTTTGGCGAGCCTGGTTACCATCACTTCCATACTGCCGCTTCCGTTAATGGTACCGGCAAATACCCGGTGCCGGTCATCTATAGAACCGGGATCGTTTTGTATCTGTTCCGGGCCGTCAAATGCTGTTTTATCTACGGGTACGCTTTCACCGGTGATAGGCGACTGGTCGATGCTGCTGGTTCCGCTTATGATAATGCCATCCGCCGGAATTTTGCTGTCGGGTCTGATGACGATGACATCTCCGGACCGGAGTTCCCCGACCGGAACTTCTTCTGTTTTCCCATCCTTCGCCTTTCGCAGCGCTGTTTTGGGAGCCAGGTCTGCCAGGCTCCGGATAGCCTCGCGTGCCCGGCCCATGGCGTAATGCTCCAGTGCGTGTCCCAGGCTGAACAGGAACAGCAACAAGGCGCCCTCCGCCCATTTACCCAGGATAGCGGCGCCAATGGCCGCGATGATCATCAGGAAGTCAATTTCAAAGCTCCCGCCTTTTATTTCACTGTACGCCTCCTGAATGATGTAGTATCCTCCAAATAAATAGGCACCCGCGTACAGCGCCAGGGGGATCCATGCCGGTATGGCGGCCGCGAAGGAAAGGCCGAAACCGATGCCCAGGAGTGCGCCGGATATAAGAGAGAAGATCAGCTCGGAGTTTTCGCCAAAAATGCCACCGTGATGATGGCCGTGATGCCCATTGCCGTAGCCATGCGGGTGATCATGATCCTCTTCCGTTTCGGCAGCTTTGGCCGGCGTTGCTTTTTTGGAGCCGGGAACGCCTGCTGTCCACTCAGGCTCATGAGAATGGGTATGCCGGAAGGCGCTTGCCGATTGCCTGACGGCCAGGCCCATAGATTCAATGGTTTCCAGAAGCGTATGTTTATCCGTCGCCTTGCGGTTAAACTCCAGCCGGATCCAGCCCGAGGCCCCTGCATAGGCATCTACTACGCCCTCCGCCTTTTTCAGCCTGTTCGTGATGGAGCGGGCGTGGCGCGGATGACGAATGCCGCTGACTTCCACCAGCAGGTGTCCGTAGGTATCGTGTAGTTGTGCTCCCGTTTGGCGGGCGATGTTTTTGATGTTGTGCAGAGAAATCACCCCGGGATCAAAATGGATACACAGTTCGGATGCAGATTCGTTGCCGTTCTTTTTTACATGCGCGCGGTAAACACCTTCCCGGCCCTCGAGGGTATCGATAAGACGGGTAACGCACTGGTCTTCCGTATCGGGAATGTCCGGAAGGAGAAGGGGGAGATTGATGGTCAGTTTTTCCATAGACAGAATCGGTCCGCCCTGGTTGTATTATGACGTGTTTGGCTCCGGGCGGTGCGAGCTTAACCGTCAGTCGGTTGTTGTACTCTTGACTGAAGATACGCGGGAAAGTATGGCAGGGCTTGCATATTTATGTAATTTCCGTGCAGGATTGTGTTAACTGAAGGCGAGTTAGAGGCACGTTACACGGAACCTGAACGTTAATGCAGAGATGTGTCACGTTGGTGAAAGACCCGCCCCGCCATAGAGCTGAAAGGATTTGCTTTCAGCTCACTCCCCAATGGCGCGAGGGCCCGCCTGCTACACCCGGGGGGATTGAATAAAATGGCACCCTGCTTCAAAGCCGGTCTATAGACGTCCGTTTATTTTCTTTGACCTCTTTAAAATGAGAAGGTGAAAGCCCGGTTTCCTTCTTGAACTGGCGCGAAAAGTGTTGCTGGCTGCTGTAATCCAGTTCATAAGCTATTTCGCTGAGTGTTTGCTCTCCGTAGACGATCAACTCTTTGGCGCGTTCAATCTTCTGGAGGATGAAATACCGCTCGATCGATTTACCCTCTACACTTGAAAACAACCGGCTCAGCGTCTGGTAATCCTTGTTCGTATGTCCGGACAGATATTCGGAGAGGTTCCCTTTCAGCTTCTCTTTTCCGTGCACCAGGTCGATAATCAAATGCTTGACCTGTTCTACGTATTGGGTGCCTGTGTCGCTGATAATGTCAAAACCGTTTGTCCGGACCACCTGGTATAACTGTTCCAGCTGTTCCTCTCCGGGTGTGGAATCCAGCTCCAGTTCCCCAAGCTGCAAGGCTCTGATGCCGAAGCCGGCCTCTTCCAGTTTGGTTTTCAGTACTTCAGCACAGTGCTCGCAGACCATGTTCTTGATGTAAAAGCGGGTTTTCATGATATACTGTAGAATTTATACGGATTTCCAATCACACCTATCGGTACGATTACGAAGAAGACCGGCGACAGATGACCGATGCTACTTACACGGTCATTGGTCGCCCGTCAGCGGTCCTCACAATTCTGACATAGGGAAATAGAATTCGTATCAGACAACTTGTTACGGCCTCTTTTATTAACAGCTGAAGTTATGCAAAATTATCCCCGATCTCTTGTCGGAATTCCGGCGGAAGGCAGGAGGGAGGGATAGAACGCGGATACCGCAGGTTAAGCTAATGATCGCGGAAGGAGGGATATAGCCATCAGCGGCCAGCTACCCGTCATATGTTCATAATGCGAACGGTATCCTGCATTGAGGCAAGAAAAACCTAAGCTCAGGCCCGGGCCTCATCCGATGTCTGGGGTTGACATCGGATGAGTGAGCCGCACCTGGCAGAGAAAAGCCTTCACTTTTCTAACAACGCCTGTCATCAATAAAGCCTGTCATCCCGAGCGGAGTCCCGCCGGGGGTTGGCGGGGCGCAGTCGAGGGATCCCCGTAGCCGT